>JAPLSF010000133.1 GCA_026398785.1 Pseudomonadota bacterium
CACCACGAACCCGTACGAAGTGCGCCTGGGCAAATACGTGGAATTGCAGGTGCCGGACGAGGTGATCGGCATACAGGCGTTGCGCCGCATCCATGCCGCAGGTCCCCGGCGGCATCAGCTCGGGTTGGTGCTGCAGGGCGACGAGCCGATCGTGCTGCGCTCAAGCTGGCATACGATCCGCAAGGGCAACGAGAACGTGGGCAGCCTTACCAACTGCATGTGGTCCTACCGTCTCAGGCAGAACATCGGCTATGCATTGATCTCGACGGCCTGCAACCCGGGCGACACTGTTGAGGTCATTCACGACGGGCAGCCAATGGCCGGCACCCTGACCGGGTTGCCGTTCCTCTAGCCTCCGGGTCAAGGCTCTTACGGCCGGCGGGTTGGCGGCTCCATCGCGTCTGCCGGCACCGGCACCGGGATCGGGTGCTTGCGGAAGATCGCAATCGTGCCGAACATCGTGACGGCGATGGCGCCCATCAGCGCGTAGTTCTGCACGAAGCTCGTGTACTCGGACAGGCTGCCGAATATCTTCGAGCCCGCGGAATGGCCGAGGTTGGCCATCGACATGTAGACCGCGAACTGCGTGGCCGAGATGCGAGTGGAGCAGATGCTCATGGCGAGAGCGATGACGCAAACCATCGTGACGGGCTGCATCAGGACGTACGCCGACAGCATGAACAGCACGTAGGTGCTGTTGGTCCAGAGTTGCTGGGTTCCGGCCAGCAGGAATGCGTGGGCACAGACCACGCCGACTGTCAGCAGCAGCATGGTCCTGGCGCCGAAGCGATCGATCAGCGGCCCGAGCGCAAGTGCGGCGAAGGCGCCGGTGAGTCCCATCATGGCCACGAGTTGCGACCACTGGGCCGTCGTGAATGAAAACAGCTTCACGGCCGCGATCGGCATCAGAGCCTCGCCGTAGCCCGTGACCACTCCGTCGAAGAACATGATCAGCGAGACGACGAGGCTGGTGCGCGCCCAGAGCACCCCGTTCAGATCTTGCACGACACTTTTAAACGAGCTCGCGACGCTGCGTTGACCCACGGCCTCGCCCTGGGTCCAGGGCAGCAGACGCTCACCCTCACGTTCCCGCACGAAGAAAAAGGCAATCAGGACCAGGCCTGCACCGGCCGCGGCGACCACTCCGGTGACGGCCAGGCCGTACTTGACGAGCAGCGTTCCCGAGAGGGCGGCCGTCACCGCCCACCCGACGGCCTTGCCACAGCTCATGAACGCATTGATCCGGCCGTGCTCGGACTCGGGCACGAGGTCGATCGCCATGCCGTCCACGGCTACGTCCTGGGTGGCAGTGAACGAATTGATGATGACGCCGAGCGTTGTCAGCAGCCCGATCTGCGCCATGGGATCGTCGATCACAGCCAGACCCAAGAGGCTCAGTACGAGCCCGAACTGGGCGCCGAGCACCCATGGGCGGCGACTGCCCATCGGTCGGTAGGCGAATCGATCCATGAGCGGGCCGGTGACCAGCTTGAAAGCCCATGGCAGCACGATGATGGCAAGGTAGGAGGCGATGGCGCCGGTGCTGACCCCCTGGCTCGCCAGCCAGGCCGGCATGGCGATGTGCAGGAGGCCCTTTGGAATGCCCTGTGCGAAGTAGAGTCCCGCGCCACTTGCGTAGCGCACGGCCGCACTCCGCGACATGTAGAGCGTCGACACCATGGTCCTCTCCCCCTGCCCGGCGACCGCTGCGCCGGCTTTTATTCTGTTTGCATTCAGACTCGAGCGCGGCGGAATCATGCCAGAAAATGAGTGTGCAGCCAGATCTGGCTGCATGCAGACGGCTTGACGGTGTCCGGAACGCGCGCGCACGCTAGCCACGCTCGGTCGATACCAACAACAGAGGGGGAGATCCTATGAAGCGGCTTACGGTGATGCTGACGGCCCTGGTGGGGTTGTTCGTGCTGGCGAACGCCGCAGAAGCGAATGTCCTGCGGGTCGTCGTGGTTGAAACGAACGACGTGACCGCTTACATGGGCCAATTGAACACTCTCAGGGCGAGCCTGCAGCGCCTCGGCAGCAAGTCAACGGTGCGGGCATGGCGCGCGCGCTTTGCCGGCCCGAACGCGGGTTCTATCGTCGTTGCGGTCGAGTATGCCGACATGGCGTCTTTCGCAGCGGAAGACGCCATGATCGCGAAGGACCCGGAATATCAGGCGACGCTCAAGAGCATGAGCCAGGTACGCAAGATCGTCTCGGACAGCCTGTACGAAGAGCTGAAATAGCCGGACAGGGGCCGCGTTTCA
Source organism: Pseudomonadota bacterium (assembly GCA_026398785.1). Taxonomy (GTDB): domain Bacteria; phylum Pseudomonadota; class Gammaproteobacteria; order Steroidobacterales; family Steroidobacteraceae; genus RPQJ01. The sequence goes on from JAPLSF010000133.1 coordinate 2,265, forward strand.
GGCTTTGAAACGCGGCCCGTTCCACACTCAGTGCAGGTCGAAGCGGTCGAGGGTCATCACCTTGGACCAAGCCTTCGCAAAGTCCCCTACGAATTTCTCCCGTCCGTCGACCGCCGCGTAGACCTCGGCCACCGCGCGCAGCTCGGAGTTCGACCCGAACGCCAGGTCGACCGGGGTCGCCGTCCACTTGACCTTGCCGGTCGCGCGATCGCGGCCTTCGTAGATGCCCTCGGCCGTTGCGGACTTGTTCCACTTCGTGGACATGTCGAGCAGGTTGACGAAGTAGTCGTTGCTCAAGGTCCCGGGCCGGGCGGTAAACACGCCATGGGCCGTCTGCCCGGCATTCGCGTTCAGGGTCCGCAGGCCGCCAACCAGCACGGTCATTTCCGGAACGGTCAGCGTCAACATGCTGGCCTTGTCGACCAGCATTGCCGCCGGCGACCGGGGCTGACCGCTGCCGAAGTAGTTCCGGAAACCGTCCGCGGTGGGCTCAAGCACGGCGAAGGACGCCACATCAGTCTGCGCTTGCGATGCGTCTGTACGCCCCGGCGTGAACGGAACCTGCACCTCATAGCCCGCGTTCTTCGCGGCCTGCTCGATGGCGGCGCCGCCACCCAGGACGATCAGGTCGGCGAGCGAAACCTGCTTGCCGCCGGACGACGCGCCGTTGAAGTTCTTCTGGATGCCCTCCAGACGCTGCAGCACCTTGGCCAGTTCAGCGGGGTCGTTGACGGCCCAGTCCTTCTGCGGCGCCAGGCGGATGCGCGCGCCGTTCGCGCCACCGCGCATGTCGGTGCCGCGGAACGAGGCTGCCGACGCCCATGCCGTCCGAACCAGTTCAGGTACGGTCAGGCCCGAAGCGAGGATCCTGGATTTAAGCGCCGCCACATCGCTGGCGTCGACCAGCGCATGGTCGACTCGGGGCAGCGGATCCTGCCAGATCAGGTCCTCACGCGGGACCTCCGCACCGAGGTAGCGGGCACGCGGACCCATGTCGCGATGGGTCAGCTTGAACCACGCCTTGGCAAACGCGAGTTTGAATTCCTCCGGGTTTTCCTGGAATCGTTGCGCGATCTTCCGGTAGCTGGGGTCGAACTTCAGCGCGAGGTCCGTCGTGAACATGATCGGCGCATGCCGCTTCGACGGATCGTGCGCGTCCGGCACCAGGTTCGCTGCCTGGCCGTCTGCGGGGATCCACTGGATCGCACCGCCGGGACTCCTGGTTTGCACCCACTCAAAGGCAAACAGGTTGTCGAGGTATTGCGTGCTGAACGCGACCGGACTGGCCGACCACGCGCCTTCCAGGCCGCTGGTGACCGTATCGATCCCGTTGCCGCGGCCGCACTTGTTTTCCCAGCCGAATCCCTGCTTCTCGACACCTGCGGCGGCGGGCTCGGGTCCCACGCACTTGGACGGCTCGTGGGCGCCATGCGCCTTGCCGAAGGTGTGACCACCGGCGATCAGAGCGATGGTTTCCTCGTCGTTCATCGCCATGCGACCGAAGGTCTCGCGGATGTCCTTCGCGGCTGCCAGCGGATCCGGGTTGCCGTTCGGACCCTCCGGGTTCACGTAGATCAGGCCCATCTGGACGGCTGCCAGCGGATTCGCCAGTTTCCGGTTGCCGCTGTAGCGCTCGTCTGCCAGGAATTTCTTCTCGGGGCCCCAGTCGACGAGTTCGGGTTCCCAGTCGTCCGTGCGACCGCCGGCAAAGCCGAAGGTCTGGAAGCCCATGGACTCCAGCGAAACATTCCCGGCGAGGACCATCAGATCGGCCCAGGAGAGGCTGTGGCCATATTTCTGCTTGACCGGCCACAGCAATCGCCGCGCCTTGTCGAGGTTGGCGTTGTCCGGCCAGCTGTTGAGCGGCTCGAGCCGCTGTTGACCACCGCCGGCGCCGCCACGCCCGTCACTCACACGGTACGTACCGGCGCTGTGCCAGGCCATCCGGATGAAGAACGGTCCGTAGTTGCCATAGTCGGCCGGCCACCAATCCTGCGATGTCGTCAGGACCTTCCTGATGTCCTGCTTGACGGCCTTGAGGTCGAGGCTGGCAAATGCCTTGGCGTAGTCGAACTCTGCGCCCAGCGGGTTCGATTCGGCGCCGTGCGCCCGCAGCGGCGACAGGTCGAGTTGCTCAGGCCACCAGAACTGGTTTGACCGCGGCTCACCCTGAGCGCTGACGGCAGCCGTTGGCACCAACGGTAGCGCAGCGATTGCGAAAGCGACGAGCGACGTCGTCAGTTTCCTATGCATTGAATTCTCCTCGGTCTAACGGGACGGTCGGTTGTGCGCTGATCATATGCCGACGTCGCAATCCAACTGGCATTTTGATTCGATCGACTCGATAGATATCGGCAATCGCAAACAAGGCCCGGGGGGACCCGCAGGCCGCGCATTACCCAGAGCATCCGGTTAGTCTCATCTTCATGAACCGTACCAACCCATCCTGGCTGTTTGTCGGCCTGCTTCTCGTCCTCACAGCCGTGCCTTTGTCGGCCTCATCCGCGGAGAGTCCGGGTGACCTTACGACCATCGCCGAGCGGTCTCAATTCACTCGCACCGGTCGCTACGATGAAGTGGAAAAGTTGTGCGCAGCTTTTGCCGCGCGCTGGCCAGACAAGGCGCGATGCTTCGAGTTCGGGCGTTCACCCGAGAACCGCCCGCTGCTCGCCATCGCCGTGTCGGACGACGGCGTCCTCGATCCGGAGTCCGTTCGTGCGCACCAGCGACCGGTGGTGCTGTTCCAGGGCGGCATCCATGCCGGCGAGATCGACGGCAAGGACGCGGGTTTCGTCGCGTTGCGTGAACTGCTCGAAGGCCACGAAAATCGTGGCGCACTGGCGCGGACGACGGTGCTGTTCGTGCCGGTATTCAACGTCGATGGCCACGAGCGGTTTGGTGCATGGAACCGGCCCAACCAGCGCGGTCCGGAGGCCATGGGCTGGCGTGTGACGGCGCAGAACCTGAATCTCAATCGCGATTACACCAAGGCCGATGCGCCGGAGATGCGCGCCCTGCTCGGGCTCCTGAACGCCTGGGATCCGATCCTGTACGCGGACCTGCACGTCACGGACGGTGCGGAGCTGCGCGAGGACCTGTCGGTCGAAGTCGAGCCCGGCGACGGCTGGGATCTCGAACTGGGCCTCACGGGACACGCGCTGCGCGACGAGGTGCTCGCCCGACTGCAGCGCAAGGGCTTTCACGCACTGCCGTTCTATCCCGAGTTCGTCCGTGCCGACGAGCCGGAGTCCGGTCTGGCCGCGGAAGTGCGCTCACCTCGCTTCAGTCTCAGCTATTGGGCCACCCGTAACCGCTTCGGCGCCCTGGTCGAGACGCACTCGTGGCAGGAGTATCCGCGACGCGTCGCCGCCACGCGCGAGACCATTCATGCAATGGTCGAGCTCGCTGCGCGCGATGGAGTGAAGTGGCTCGGGGCGGCGCGCGCAGCCGATGAGCGTGCGCGCCTGCTCGGCGGCAAGCCGGTGGCGTTGAGCTTCAAGAATACGGACGCCGTGCGGACCGTCGAGCTGCGCGGGTATGAGTACACGCGAGAGCCTTCCTCGGTTTCGGGTCAGCCATGGATACGCTACGACTCCACCAGGCCCACGGTCTGGCGGCTGCCTTTCAAGCATGAGGTGCAGCCCGCGCTGACCGTTACGGCGCCAGCCAGCGGCTATATCGTGCCGAGCGCGCACGCCGAGTGGATGTCGGAAAAGCTGGCTCTGCATGGAATCGAGTTTCAGCGTGTCATCACGCCACAACCGGCGAGTGCCGTGCAGACGTTTCGCGCCGAAAAGGCCACGACGGCAGCGGAAACCTTCGAGGGGCGATCGCTCATGACGGTCGACGGTGCCTGGCGAGATGAAAAGCGCGACATCGGCGCCGGAGCCCTGTTCGTGCCGATCGCGCAGCCGAAGGCGCGGCTGGTGATGTCGCTGCTGGAGCCGCAGGCGCCCGATTCGTTCGTGTCGTGGGGCTATTTCAATACGGCCTTCGAGCGCAAGGAGTACATGGAAAACTACGTCACCGAGGCAGTGGCGCGCCAGATGCTGTCGCAGGACGCGGTGCTGAAGGAGGAGTTCGAGGCGCGGTTGCGCGAGGACGCTGCGTTCGCGGGCAGCCCTGATGCACGCCTCGAATTCTTTTACCGTCGCCATCCGTCCTGGGATGAGCGCTACGGTCTCTACCCTGTCTATCGGAAGTGAGGAGCGACCGTGCGAGCAGGCACTACTGTCCGTCCGTGGCCACCACTGCCGGCACATACGTGTAGTGCCATGGCGCCGCTGGAATTGTCTGTGGACCCACGAATCGGGTGCTCGCCGCACGCACGGCAGCGTCGAGTCGCTGCGCCCAGCCCGCCGCCAGCCAATCCGTGGCGATGGTAGTGGTGCTTGGGCCGGCGACGATGCGTCCTCGCTGGTGTACCTGGAAGTCGACCGCGCGCATCTGGCCGTGCAATGACAATCCCGGGGCCGCGATCGTCGGCGTCGGCACGGGCCTGTAGCGGGACAAGAAGGTCCTGAGTGCCTCCCGCGCCTGGTCGGGGCGATCCGCGGGAAAGTTGGGAGAGGAGACCAGCGTCTGAGCGTCTGCGAAGATCTGCTGCGCCGCCGCCGCCACCGAGTTGTTGCTGTTCCAGTGCTCGATCTGCGCGTCGAGGCTGCGGACCTGGGGATTCACGTGCAGTTCGAAGCCGGGGTTGGCAGCCACGAACGCCGTCCGCACGCGGTCGATCTCCTGTTGCAACTCTCGTTGTTCGGTTGAGCCCTCGTAGGCCTCGATCTGTTCCCGAGTCCAGCTCCAGCGCTCGGCAAGATGAGAGGCGCTGCGCACGTATGAACGCAGGGCCAGCAACTGCCGGCCGGTGCCGCCGAGCTGGGACAGGGTCTGTCCCACCCGTGGATCGAGTTGTGCGCTGATGGACGTGATGTACGACGGCAACCGATCTGCGTCCGGGGCAACCGCCGACGCAAGGTTGGCAGCGGTGGCCCCCAGCAGAAGCCCTGCAATCATGGCTGCCCTGAGCATCGACCGGCCAGCCGGAGAGTTCCTACTGCTGCAGCGGCTGCAGGTTGAGGATCAAGTTCAGCACCGTGCCGAGCAGCGAATCCGAACCGTTGGCATTGGTGCCATAGGTGCGACGCCCGTAGTAGCCATCCTCATAGCCCCGCTGGAATCCTTCGCGGAAGTAGTAGTTGTAGTCGTCCTGCCGCACGTAGCGGCCTTCGAAGCCATAGTTGGCGTCCTGGTAGGCGAAGGATCCCCGGTAGTCGAAGCGCCAGTGGTCCTGCTTGTCCGCGCGCCCTGCCTGGTAACCTTTCTGGTACCCGGTGTTCGAGGCCTGCCGGAGCTGGTCGGCGCCGTACTGATTGGTCTGGTAGTAGGCGTCGCCCCGGCGGTACTGGTAGGTCGGAGGCGTGTAGTAGAACGGGTCGTTATCGTAGTCGTAGCGGTCATTCGCGAGGCGCGCCTGCTGCTGGCGCAGTTGCTCGTAGTACGCCTGCTGGTAGCGGTAATGAGCCAGTCGCTTCTGCTGTTCCAGCTGCTGCGCGTTGCGCAGCGCAATCGCCTGCTGTTGCGCGATACGCTGGTTGTACTCGGCCAGGAGTCGCTTCTGCTCTCGAATGCGCTCCTGTTGCTGCTGCTGCGAGAGGCGATGCTGCTGCTGTTCCTTCGCCTCCTTCTTATCGTCCTTCTGCTCTTGTTTGTCTTGTTTGTCCTGCTGCGCCTCGGCCTTTTGCGGGGCCGACACGTCCTGTCCGTGCTGGGCGTGGCTGGTCAAACTCATCGTCGCAAGCGCTGCGCTCAGCGCAACTGTCAATCCAAGGCGAGTCAGGGTGCTGGTATTCATCTCATGTCTCCGCAACTGGACCGACCGATCTATCGGTCGTGATGGCGGGTTGTATTGAGCCCGTGCAATCAGGGTAAGCCCCGGAGTCCGGATTCATCTGTACGGTAAGACACAGTCGGGACTGCGCTACGGCGCCGATTCGAGGTCGACACGGGGCAAGGCTGTGCACCTGTTCACAGTCCGGCAACGATTCTGCGGACCTGCCGCGAGCCATCGCTAGCATGCGATGGACACGAGAGTCCGGGCGTCGGGCCGTCCTGGCTTCGAACGACCACATCAGGAGTGAACAACCGTGAAACGCTTGCTTGTCGCCCTCATCGCATCAGGTGCCGCTGTTCCGGCCTTCGGCACCGACGTCAGCGCCTCGATTGGAATCAGCCAACCCGGCTTTTACGGGCAGATCAACATTGGCGATTTCCCGCGACCGATGGTGATCTATGCCCAGCCGGTCTGGGTCCAGCGTCCGTCGCGCGTAGTCCAGGTGCAGCCGATCTACCTGCGCGTGCCACCGGGCCACGAGAAGCACTGGAGCAAGCACTGCGGCAAGTATGGCGCGTGCGGCCAGCCGGTCTATTTCGTGCGTGAGGACTGGTACCAGACACAGTACGTGCCGCGTTACGAGCATCACGATTATTACGCTCACGACGAGAGCGATGAGCACGATTCGGAACACGGTCATGGCAAGGGCAAGAGCGAGAGCAAGGGCCACGGCCATGAGGGCGGCGATCATTGATCGCCACTTCCCGGCTGCGTGAGTCTTCCCGGGTGGGCTAGCTGGCCGACGGCGAAGTCGGGCGACTGCTCAAGTCGCGCAGCATTTCGATGAAGGCGGGGTCGTCGCGCAGGGAGACCAGGTCCGGGTCGTTCTGCATCCAGCCGAAATTCGTGTAACCCGCCTCGACGGCCTGGCGCAGCGCGTCGATGGCTCGAGTCGACTCGCCAAGACCGACGTACATGCATGCAGCGTTGTAGAGCATGACCGGATCGCCGGGGCTGAGCACCAGCGCCTTGGTGCCCTCACGGATCGCTTCTTCCTTGCGACCGGCCCAGCCGAGCTTGCTCGCGTAGATCAAGCGTGCACGCGCATCGTCGGGATTCTGCAGCAGGTAATTCGGCATGATCTCCAGCAGGCGACGATAGACCGTTGCCGCTTCCTCGTCCCGCCCGAGGCCGGTGCATGTTTGTGCCACGTCGAGGTGGCCCGCATAGAAGCTCGGCTTGATCTCAGCGACGCGCCGGAAGAGTTCGAGCGCCTGTGCGAGCTTGCCCTCGGTGAAGTAGATGCGCCCGAGCGTCCAGTGCGCGATGAAGTCGTCGGGATCGATTTCGATCGCCTTGGTGCAAGAAGCGGTGGCCTCGTTCAGCTTGCCCCAGAGGAAATAAGACAGGCCCATCGCCCGGTACGCTTCCGACAGGTTGTTGTCGTACATCAGCGCCTTGAAGCTGAGCTCCTGTGCCAGTTCGCGATAGCGCTCCTCGCGCGCGATCAGCTGGTACATCTGGCCATAAGCGCTCGAGCAACCGGCATACGCGGACGCGCAACGCGAGTCGAGTTCGATGGCCTTCTCGAACAGCTGGATCGCATATTCGACGCTGCGCTTGGTCAGCCGGTAGAGCTGGTCCTGGCCACGCAGGTAAAGGTCGTACGCTTCCGCATTGAGGGTCTGCCGCTTGGTGAGCGACAGTCGTTCCGAGAAAGTGAGCTTGAGCTTCAGCGCCTCGACGATCTGCTGGGCGACCTGCTCCTGGATGTCGAAGATGTCGTCGAGCTTGCCCTTGTAGGTGTTGCCCCAGAGCTGCACGTTGGTCACGACGTCGACGAGCTGCACCGTGATGCGCACTGAATCCTGGAACCGGCGGACGCCGCCGCCGACAATATAGCGTGCGCCTAGCGCATTGCCGATCGCGAGCACGTCCTGGCCACGCCCCTTGTGCTGCATCGAGGCCCAGCGCGAAATCAGGTTGATCTCGCTCACGAGCGACAGCCTCGCGATCAGTTCCTCGGTCAGCCCGTCGCTGAAGTAGTCGGTCCCGGGATCGGGGCTGATGTTGTCGAACGGCAGCACGGCCACCGCCCCGCGCTCCGGGAGGGATTCGGCTGCATGCGCTGCAGCAGCAGTGGCAGGTCGTGTTTCCACTGCAGGGCTGGCAGCAGGCTGCGGGCGCGTGATGGTGACGCCAAGGCCAGCCAGCGAGCGCAGGATCGCCTGCAGGTTTTCATCTGGATCGCCGTGGTAGAACTCGATGTGCTGGATGCCGGCGAGCGGGTACTTGAGGCTGAGTGGAATCGTGGTCGGCTCGAGGTGCACGGGCAGGATGTTTCCCTTGCGCTCGCTCGTCAGCATCACTTCTTTCGCCACGTTGTGGGAGCTGACGGCCGACGGCGAGACCATCAGCAGCAGCACCTTGGCGCCCTCGAGCGCGCGCACAATGGATTAGCCCCAGAGCGCTGCGCCGTCGATCCCGCCCTGGTCGATCCAGACGTTCACGCCGGCAGCCCGCAGCTTGCCGGCGAACTCGAGTACCCGCGCTTTGTCTTCGCGCGAATAGCTCAGGAAAACATCTGCGGTTTGAGCCAAGTTCTTGCCCTGGTGCGTCCAATGTCCTGTGGAGCGGGCAGGTCGGCGTCGGACGGCCGCCCGTTGCTGCCGGGCTGGCCGATTAGGTCACCCTGCCGCCGACCGCGACCAGAGTTCTGCCACGCGATAGCGGCCGGTCGCGGTGAGGCCGGTCTGTGCAGCGCTCTCTGCCGCCCGCAGGTCGGCGCGGCGTGCCATGAATGGTGTCTGCGCCACGACATCGAGCGAACTCGAACTCGCAAACAGGAAACCCTGACCCGCGACGCAGCCGAGGTCCAGCAGGGTCGCCACCTGGCTTTCGTTCTCGATGCCTTCGGCAACAGTCTCGAGGCCGAGCGTCGTCGCGAGCATCACGACTGCGCGGGCCAGTTCCGGACCGCCGTCCTGCTCAGTCAGCCGGCTCACGAACGCGCGATCGATCTTCAGGATGTCGATCGGAAACCGGTGCAGGTACGAGAGCGACGAGTACCCCATGCCAAAGTCGTCGATCGCGAGGCGCACGCCGAGCGCCTTCAACTCGCGGAAGCGTTCCAGGTTGACCTCGGTGTTCTGCATGATCGTGCCCTCGGTCAGCTCGATCACGAGGTTGCCGGGGTCGAGACCCGAAACCTCAAGTGCGTGGCGCACGTCCCCGACCAGGTCGCCCTGCTGCAGGTGGCGGCCGGAAATGTTGACCGCCACGCGCAAGCCGGTGCCCGCCTCGACGGAATCGCTCCACGCGCGAATCTGCGTGCACGCGTCGACGAGGACGCGACGACCGAGTTCGACGATCCGGCCGGATTCCTCGGCAATCGAAATGAACGAGCCCGGCATGACGATGCCCCGCTGCGGGTGATTCCACCGCACCAGGGCCTCCACGCCGAGCAACTCGCGGCTCGTCAGGTCGACGACGGGCTGGAACTCGACGAAGAACTCGTTGCGTGCGAAAGCAAAGTCGATGTCCTGCTCCAGTTGCAGGCGGTCGTGCAGCTGTTCCTGCATGTGCGGCTGGAACAGCACGCAGCGTGCCTTGCCGGCCGCCTTCGCGTTGTACATGGCGATGTCGGCTTTGCGCAGCAACTGCTCGGCATCGTCACCCGGCTGCGAGCACGCGGCACCGATGCTCGCCGTGGCGTCGGTTTCCCTGCCGTCGACCAGCAGGGGCCGGTTGAACGCCGCGGTGATCGGTACCGCAATGCGCTCCACGTCTGTCTCGCTGCGGATGCCTTCCAGCAGGATTGCGAATTCGTCGCCGCCCAGGCGTGCCACGGTGTCGGACGGCCGGGTCGACTTGACCAACCGTTGCGCCGCCGCCTGCAACAGGCGGTCGCCGGCATCGTGTCCGAGCGAGTCGTTGACGTTCTTGAAGTTGTCGAGGTCGAGGAACATGACGGCGACTCGCTGCTGCGACCGTTGCGCCAGCGTCAGCGCGTGCTCGACCCGGTTCCAGAAGAGGCTGCGATTGGCAAGCAATGTCAGCGGGTCGTGGAACGCCAGCTTGCGCAGCTGCTCTTCCAGGGCCTTGCGCTCGCTGACATCGCGGAAGTTCAGCGCCAGCCCGGCAATGGCCGGGTCGTCCATCAGGTTGCTGCCGACGCACTCGAGGGTGCTGCGCCGTTCGCCCGTCTCGACGATCAGCTCGATCGGTCCAACGACCCGGCCGTGCGTTACCGATACTTCGGCGAGGAACGCGGCCAGCCGCTCATTGTCGCCATCGACCCAACGCTCGAGGAGATTGTGGCCCACCATGTCGTCCGGGTGTGTCGCAAAAGTACGTTCGGCCGCCGGCGAGGCGAATTGCAGCATCCCCTCGGCATTGGTGATCATGATCACGTCGGAGGCGTTCTTGATCAGGGACGCGTAACGGGCCTCGACGATGTCGGCCGCACGTCGCTCGCGCAGCAGGGCGTCATCGCGTGAGAGCACGCCCTGGCGCACCATGACCAGCGAAGTCAGCACGAAGATGATGACGGTCATCGTGTTCACGGGGCTGGCGGCCGTGCTGCTCTCGACGTACACCAGCACCAGGAACGACACCATCATGGCGATGTACGGCATCCCCTCGATGAGTGCGACGCCGAATCCACTTGGGGCGCGGCGCACGCCGGGCCTGCCACGCACCTGCTCGCGCGCAGCGGCCGCAAGCCAGATGTAGCAGGACAGGTAAATGACGTCCGAGACGCCGCCCGGAATGTAGCTGCCGTTCACCTTGGACATGGCCCAGACGATGTCGGCCAGGGACATCGACGAGAACCCGAGCGTGAGCAGCATCAGGGAGCGGCGCCGGATGGGCGTGGCGCCCGAGTGCATCAGCAGCACGCCGCAGGCCAGCAGCATGAGGCAGTTGAGAGCGATGTAGCTCTGCGCCAGCACGTACTTCAGCACGTTCGGGTCGCGCTGGGCGTCTGCCGTCGGCGAGATCACGAAAAACCAGAAGAATGCGCCGAACCCCAGCATCAGGATCGCGGTGTCGAGCCCCAGCCGGGCCCATTGCACGCGAACGGCGGCAGTGCGGATCACCGTCAGCACCGCGGCGAAGACCAGCGGGTAGAAGCCCAGGAAGAAAACGTCGCCGATCGACGGGAACGGGTCGATCCCGTACAGCCAGTACGTTGAATGCAGCAGGTTGCCTGTGCTGTAGGTGGCCAGCGCGGCCGTGAGGAGCCACCAGGTGCGGCGCGAGGCCGGATCGGCGGAGCCTCGCGCGGCAGCTCCGGTCAGGATCGCCACGCAGATGCTCGCCGCCGAATCGGAATACAGGTTGAAGACTTCGAGCCAGGGCCATGCACGACCGTCGATCAGGATCAACGCGATGGCGATCGCGATGTAGACGAACAGGCCGACGGATACGGCGCCGGTCCAGCCGGAACTGAACCGCTCACGCTTCGTCATGCCATCGCTCGTTGGCCACTGTGGGGACATATTGTTCGGCTCGCGTCTCCCATACGCGACAGCCCTCTGGATTCGCTGTATCTAGCCTCAGGGGTTCAGCAGTGGTCTGTGACCGCCGTACGAAAACATCAGCCCCTCGTGTGACGCAGTTCACAGGTCGGGCTGTCCCGGAGCAGCGTCGGTCTTCGTCAATGATTGCAGGGTCGGTGGTTGCAGGGTCGCTGTTTGCAGGAGTGACGCGGCGGTGAGTTCCGCAGACTGTCATCACGTCGGTCCGAAATGTGAAACCGACGCGATTCTTCTGGCTGCTGATATGTCACATTGCCTGCGGATTGTGGCAGGCTACCGGCCGCCTCGGCACAGGCTCGCGCGATTCGCGAGCGGCGCGGGGCTGCGAGACTCGCGAAGGAGCGATTGACGACATGCAGCATTGGCGCAGGAAGATCGGTTCGATGACGTTGGCGGGCTTGCTGCTGACATGGTTTGCGCCCATGGCCACCCTGGCAGCAACGCAAGGCACCGCGCTGCCCAGGGCGATCCCGGACGTGCGCTCCCACGCATACTACGTCCTCGACGAGTCAGCCTCCTCGGTGCTCGCTGCGCGCAATGAGCGCGTTGCCGTTCCAATCGCCTCCATCACCAAGTTGATGACTGCCCTGGTCGTGCTCGAGGCCGGACAGCCGATGGACCAGGTGCTGACCATCAATGCCGATGACGTGCGTGGCACCGCCGGCAACGCCTCACGCCTCGCGTCCGGTTACAAGCTGAGCCGGCAAGACCTGCTGCACCTGGCGCTGATGTCGTCCGAGAATCGCGCTGCGTATGCGCTGTGCCGGTCCTATCCGCGAGGTCTGCGTGCCTGCGTCCAGGCCATGAACAAGAAGGCCGTTGCACTGGGCATGACCACGGCTCACTTCGTCGAGCCCACGGGCTTGTCGAGCAGCAACGTGGCAAGCCCGGTAGACCTGGCCAAGCTGGTGCTGGCGGCCGCGGGCAACCGGACGATCCGTGACTACTCCACCTCTGCCCACCACACGGTTACCCTCAACCGACGGCAACTCGAGTTCCGCAATACCAACCTGCTGGTTGCAAATCCGGCCTGGCAAGTCGACGTGCAGAAGACCGGCTACATCCCTGAAGCGGGCCGCTGTCTCGTGATGCAGGCTGTCATCGACGGCCGCCCGGTCGTGATGGTGTTGCTCAACTCCTATGGCAAGTACACGCGGATCGCGGACGCCAAGCGGGTCCGGACCTGGATTGAGTCGCAGAGCCGGGTCGCCGCGCTCTAGTCGTAGCCCCGCAGCAGGTAACCGGGAAAGTGCGAGCCGCACGCCATCAGGTGCGTGATGGCCTCGCAGTTGAGCGCGATCGAACTCGCGCTCCGGGCGTCGTCGACTGGAGCGGGCCGGGCTCAGTTCGAATCCAGGGGCTGGTCGTCCGGGCGGTCCGGCGTCCAGCCTTCCTCGCCGACGAGCGGGACGAAGCGCACGTCCAGCAGCTCTTCGGTCTGGAATTCGTCTTGTGCAACGCGGGTGATGCGCAGCAGTTCCTGCGTTCGCCGATCTGCCGCGCCCACGGGGATCACCAGTCGTCCACCGATCTTGAGCTGCTGCTTGAGCGTCTCCGGCACCCTGGGGCCGCCGGCCGCGACGACGATGGCATCGAACGGCGCGTGCTCGGGCCAGCCGAGCGTGCCGTCGCCATGCAGCACGTGCACGTTGTCGAAGCCTTCGGCCGCGAGTGTCTCCGCGGCCTTGACCGCCAGCTGGCCGTAGCGCTCGATGGTGTAGACGTGCTTCGCGATCTTTGCGACCACTGCCGCCGCGTAACCCGATCCAGTGCCGATCTCGAGGACCGTCTCTCCGCCTTCCAGCAACAGCGCCTCGACCATCAGCGCGACGATGTAAGGCTGCGATATCGTCTGGCCTTCCTCGATCGGCAAAGGCTTGTCTTCGTAGGCGAATTCGCGCAGGTCCGGCGGCAGGAACGCCTCGCGCGGTACGTTGCGCATTGCGTCGAGGACGAGTGGCGCATGAACGCCGCGATGCGCAATCTGCCTGTCCACCATTGACCGGCGGAGTGTGCGGTAATCCGGATGTTGGTCTCTAAGCACATCCATGGCTTGGTACATACGCCGCGGCGCCGGACTTGAAAATCCGTGCATTCATCGATCCTGCAGCGACGCTGTAACCCGTCGCTGAACTCATTCCAGGTCAGTTGGCCACGCGGCGTATGCTGATCTGCGTCTTCACCTCCCCGCCTTCTCGTACGTACCTACCAGTTCCGCGTGTGCCAGTACGTGACCTTTCATTGCTGCCTCCACCTGAGCCTTGGTCGGGTGCTTGAGTCCGTCGAGCACGGTGTCGAGTGCGTAGAGCTTGTGGAAGTACCGGTGCCGGCCGATGGGCGGGCAGGGGCCGCCATAGCCCGTGCGTTTCCAATCGTTGAGGCCCTCGACCGTTCCCGTGGGCAGGGCTGTCGGTGAAATGCCCTCCTGCAGGCCCGCTGCATCCACGGGCAGGTTCGCAAGCACCCAGTGGACCCACGTCATTTTGGGCGCGCTCGGATCAGGCGCGTCCGGATCGTCGACGATCAGCACCAGCGATCTTGCGCCCGCTGGTACGCCTTGCCAGTGCAGCGGCGGTGAATCATCGCCGCCTTCGCAGGTGTAGCGCCGCGGTATCGCCGCGTCGGGATCGAATGCGGTCGACGAGAGTTCCATTGCCATGGCCAAGCCTCCTGTCAGCAGTGCGATCAGCAAGAAGACTGTGTTCTTCATCGCCATTCTACGACTCCCGTGGAGAGCGGTCGCTGCGTGCACGCCGGCTCAACGTCGCAGGTGCCTGAAAGTCCATGAACGTAAGGCTCGGATCTCGCCGGTGCGATACAGCGGCACCAGTGCCGGATCGACGTGGGCGGTCGGGCTTTGCCGCTGGAAGCCGGACTGCAGGATCTTCAGTGTGTCTCCGTGCGACACCAGCAGGCACATGAGGCCGCCTCGAGCCCGGGCTGATGCCTCCAGCTCAACTGGCGAGTGGTACACCGCCCGGTCACTGGCCGTTCACGGAGAACGCCGCGAGCGCGTTGCCCGGCATGTGGAAGTACGCCCCGTAGCCGGAGTTTACGTACACCATGCCGTCGTGCACGACCGGGCCGCCGCCACCGATGGAGCCGCCCTGTCCAGCCTTGCCGGAAAGCGTCGGCAGCGGCTGCGAGGTGTCGAAGCTCCATAGCACCTTGCCGTCTTCCGTGTCGTACGCGCGCACGCGGCCGTCCATGTGGCCTGCGAAGATCACGCCGGGAATGCCGACAATCGAAGCGAGGATGCCCGGGTCGCAGTACTGTCGGCCATAGCAGACGTCGTCGGGCGTGCTTTTCCAGAGCAGTTTGCCCGTCACCGGGTCGAGCGCGTACAGGCCCGGTCGCAAGGGACCGGCCTCTTTCTCGCGCTCCGCGGAAGACTTGTCCATCGAGAACTTCATGTCGGCGATCGGCACGTAGAGTCGCTTGCCGTCGTACGCCATGCCGAACTGGATACCACCCTGGATCGAGCCGCGGCCCACGCGGTTCGTCCACAGCATTCCTTTCTTCGGGTCGTCCGGATCGAGCGCGAGCGCCTGGCCGCTTTTGAGACCGACGAAGATGCGATCCGAGCCGTCCGGCAGCTTGCCGAGCATCGTACCGGAGCCGATGTCGAAGTCCGGACCGGCCGGCTCCGGACACGTATCGAGCCCGATCATGCAGCCGACGTTCCACGCGTCACCCGGCACCACCTGCCATGACCAGCGAACCTGGCCGGTCTTCAGGTCGAAGGCGATCACGGCATTGCTGCGATCGTTTGCGGGGCCCGTGTAGTTGTTGCCCGTGCCCGCGTAAAGCACGCCGCGCTTCGGATCGAGCGTAGGCGTGTTCCAGATCGCGGCGCCGGACGGCGACCACACCGGCGTGCCGATCTTCGACTGGCCGACCTTTTTCGGCTTCTCGTCGATCGTGTACGTCTTCCACAACTGCTTGCCCGTGCGCGCATCGAGCGCGAGCATGCTGCCGCGGAACGTGCAGCAGGCGTACTTCGGGTCGGCCATCGCTTCTTCGAGCGACGACACCGGCGCGTACAGCGCGCCATCGTGATAGACGGGTGAACCCGTGATGGTTGCACTCGGGTGCTCGTCCGCCTTCACGCGCCAGATTTCCTTGCCCGTGAACGCATCGACGGCATATACGCGACCGATCAGGTCGCCGAAGAAGGCGAGGGGAGCGGCACTGCCCGAGTCGGCAGTCGACTGCACCATCACCGGTGTGCGCACCTCCGCCGTCGTCTTGAACGTCCAGCGGATGCAGCCGGTCCTGGCGTCCAGCGCGTAGACCGTGCCGTCCTGCGAGCCCGTGTAGAGCGCGCCGTAGGCAAACGTCGGGCGCGAACGCATGCGCACCGTGTTCGGGAAGGCAACCGCCCACTTGAGCTTGAGCTTCGGCACGTCCGCTGCGGCGAGTTTCGCGATGTCCGCGGCGACGAAATGATCGTTGTCCGGCGTCTGGCCCCAGCCCTGGATCGTCGGCACTTTCGCGCGATCGAAGTTCGCGGCGTCGCCGCTGCACGTCGCTGCGACCGGCGTCCTCGGCATGCCGACCGGGCTGCCCGACAGGTACTCGGCCACGTGATGCATCTGCTCGTCACTCAGTTTGACCGCCATAGGCCGCATGATTCCGAGCGACAGCGCGTCGTAGATCGCCTCCGGCGACATCATGTTGAGAAAGACCTTGACCGGAGCCTTTGGCGCCTGGCCCTCGTGGCACTGTGCGCAGTGCTCGCGATAGACCATCGCGCCGGGCTTCTGCTCGGGATCGCCGGTCTGTGAAGCGTTCATCTTCGACTTGATGTCGCTGAGGTCTGCCGGGGGCGGCGAGGACACCGCGGCGTGTGCGACCTGCAGTGCGCCGAGCGAGCACAGGGCGAAGGCGACGAACGTCCGGAAGTAATTCATGCGGGGTTTCTCGGGGCAGGGACGGTGCACGCTGCAGGCCCGATCACGCAGTTGTGGCCGGGATTTTGCCCGATCCTAGAGAGGGGCCCTGTAAAAAACAAGCAGGTCATCCTGTTTTTTCAGGCCGGGCCTCGAGTGGCGGCACCCTGCTATTCATTCGCCGTGCATGAGCCTCGCAGACTCACCTGATCGCGGCCTACAGCGGGTCCAGGTTCACGAGCTTGCGGCGCCGCGCAGCCACGCCGCTCGAATGTTCGCAGCCGTCGGCCCCGAGCCATCCGGTCGCCAACCCGGTGGCCCGAAAACATAGCCCACGAACTCACGCAGGCGACGCGCGCGGCCAACGTCACGGAACATCGCCGCCCATTCGTGGAACGCGATCTTGATCGGGTTGTACGTGCTGATGTTGTTGATCAGCCCGTACTTCGGCGGATCGTCGTCCCGCTCGGCCACGAACGTGCCGAACATCCGGTCCCACACCATGAACACACCGGCGTAGTTGCGATCCACGTACCGCGGGTTCGACGCGTGATGCACGCGATGGTGCGACGGCGTGTTGAACAGGTACTCGAACCATGCGGGCATCCGGCGGATGGCTTCGGTGTGAATCCAGAACTGGTAGAGCAGGTTGAGCCCGCTCTGCAGGAAGATCATCTCCGGCGGGAAGCCGATCAGCAGCAGCACGAACCAAGGCGCCCAGGTGCCGACCAGTACGCCGGTCCAGGGCTGCCGGATCGCCGTGGAGAGGTTGTATTCCTGCGACGAGTGATGGTTGACGTGCGCAGCCCACCAGAAGCGGCATTCGTGGCTGATGCGGTGGAACCAGTAATAGGCTAGGTCGTCGAGCACGACGATCGCCGCCCAGGCGTAGGGCGAGCTCATGGAGATGTCGAACAGCCGGAACTGGTAGATCCACGCAAACACCACGACCGTTGCGCCGGCCAGCGCCACGTTGGTGGCGTAGTTGCCTGCGCGCATGCCGATCGACGCGAGCGTGTCCTGCAGCGTGTAGCGGCCGCGGACGAGGTGGGCCCGCACCAGCGCCATCTCGAGCAACATCAGCGCGAAACGCGCCAGCACCAGCACTTGCGCAGTGGTCAGGGCTTTCATGTCGTGCACGCTCCCCCCGAGCGCGGTTCAGGCTCGCGAACGTATACCACGTGTCGTCGACGCGCGCCGGTAACCGGATTTGCGGAAGAACAGGATCGCGGGCACCAGCGCAAGCAGGGTCAGGATCGCGGCCGTGGCGAAGACGGCGCCGTAGCCGAACCGGTCGGTGAACAAGCCGCCGCTCGTCGCGGCCACGCCCGTGACCATCACCATGAGTGAAGCCTGCAGCGAGTAATCGGTGCCCGGCGAATGCGCCCGGCAGCGGTCCATCATCAGCGTGAACAGGGCGACGGTCGAAAGGCCATCGGCGAACTGCTCGAAGTACACGACGGCACCGACCGTATAGAGGTCGTGCGCGCCGGCGACGACCAGCAGGTAGCCCGCGAGTCCGAGCGCCTGCATTACACCAAACCCCAGCAGGGCCTCACGGCGACCGATGCGCAGCAGCGTCGTGCCGCCGACGAAAGCGCCGATGACTCCCGCCGTGGCGCCAGCAACCCCCGTGATGACGCCGATCTGTGCCAGTGAGAAACCGCTGTCGGTGAGCAAAGGTCCCGTCATGCGCGAGGCGAGGGAGTCGCCGAATTTGTACAGCGCGATGGTTGCAAGCCACCAGCCCAGTCCCGGCTGCGCGACGAAGTCGCGGAACAGTCCGGCATAACCGTGCAGACCTTGCCACTCCGTGTGCGTCGCAGCCAGCTGCACTGGCGTGCGGGCGTCCTCCATGAACAGAACAGGTACGATCACCAGCAGCATCAGGCACGCGAGACCGCCATAGCTCGCCTGCCAGCCGTGATGTGACACCAGCCACAGCAAGCCGCCGCTGCCCATCACCATGCCGAGCTTGTAACCGACCACCTGGATGCTGTTGCCGAGGCCGCGCCATTCCGGCTTCAGCCTGGTGATCGCATAACCGTCGGTGGCGATGTCCTGCGTCGCCGAGACGACGTTGGCGCAGAACAGCACCGCGAGCAGCCAGGGCAGCCGGTCGACCCAGGCTTCGAAGTCGCGAGAAGCGACCAGCAGCATCAGCGCCATCGTCAGGCCGTTCAGGCCGAGCAGCCACTGCTTGCGTGTGCCGTAGCGATCGATCAGCGGGGCCCAGAGGAACTTGAGCGCCCACGGCAGCGCGAGCGCGCTGGTGAAACCGATCAGCGAAAGCGAGACGCCCTGGTCACGCAGCAGTGCCGGCAGCGCCTTCGCAATCAGGCCGGAAGGCAGGCCCTGCGCGAAGTAGAGCAGGGCGAGGAGCAGGAACAGGCGCATCGCGAACTACGACTCCCGGCCCGACATGCTCAGTGCGCGGGCGGTGTCGGGGAAGGAGCGTTCGAGATCCATTCCTGCAGCAATTCGCGCAGCAGCGGCAGCGTCACCGATCCGCGGCCGAGCACCTGGTCGTGAAACGCCCGCAGGTCGAACTGCGCGCCGAGTTTTGCCTTCGCCGCATCGCGCAGGCGCAGGATTTCGAGATTGCCGATCATGTAGGAGGGCGCCTGTCCCGGCCACGAGATGTAGCGGTTCACCTCGCCGCGCACCTGTTCGGGAGAGAGCGTCGCCTGTTCCGTGAGGAGCTTGATTGCTTCGTCGTAACTCATCCCGCGAGTGTGGATGCCGGAGTCGATCACCATGCGGGCCGAGCGGAACTTGGCGCTGCTCAAGTAGCCGAAGCGATCGAGGTCGCCCGAATAGAGTCCCAGTTCGTCGGCGACGCGCTCTGCGTACAGCGCCCAGCCTTCGCCGAAGCCCGAGTTGTAGAGCGCGCGGACCAGTCTGTGCTGCGCCTTGGCTTCACGCGCCACCATGAGTTGCTGGTGATGCCCGGGCCATGTTTCGTGGAATGTCGTGCTCTCGATACTGGCGCGACTCTTGTGCGTCGGGTCCCAGGTGTTCAGCAGGTGTATCGGCGGCCGGCTGCCGTCTTCGGGCGGCGACTGGTATTGCCCAGGCGCGCCGGCACGTGCGCGGAATTCCGGGTACGGCTGGATCTGCACGGGCAGCGACGTGTACAGACCAAAGGCGCGCGGCATGGCGGCGCTGGCACGATCCTGTGCGGCCTGCGCGTAGGCGATGACATCGGCTGCGGTCTTGAAGGCAAAGCGCGGCTCGGTCTTGACCATGTGCATGGCCCGGGCGAGATCGTCCGTTCCGGTCAGACGCACGGCGAGAGGACGCATCTCCTGGTCCAGCGCGTGGATCTGCTGCCAGCCCGTCTCGTAAACCTGGTTGGCTGGCATCGATACCGTGCTGAACTGGCGCACGACGGCGTCGTAACAGGCACGCCCGTTCGGGTTGGCGGACACGCCGAGCGCTTCCCGCGCGGCGGGCAAGTACGTCTGGCTCAGGAAATCACGGTAACGCCGCACGGCCGGATTGATCTCGTCGCGAACGACGGCCCGGTACGCGGCGACGAACTGCGGATCGTTGTCGCGCTCCGTCGGCGCACTGAAAGGCGATTGCTCAGGCTTGGTCGACAGCAGTTCGTCGAGCTGCTTGATCACTTCGCGCACGATGATCTTCGGCGACGAATAGCCATCGTGCAGTCCCTGCCGCAGCAGCACGATCTCGTTGTCGATATAGCGTGGGATGGCCTTGGCGCGCCGAAGTGCGGCGGCACGCAGCGCATCGGTGCCGACCGGCTGTACGCGTGCGAGGTCGGTCAGGCTGGCCTGCCAGCCGTTCACGTAGGAGGCGACGCCCCACGATTCGAGGCGACACACTCGCGCACCCACGTTGCGTTCGATTTCGTCGCGCAACACGCCGGCGAGCACCCGGTCGGATTCGTCGTGCAATGATTCGGCCGGAATCGCCTTGAGTTGCGCGAGCACCTTGTCTTCGTAGGCGCGCCACCTGGCGACACCGGCTGCGGTATTGTCCGTGAGTGCGCCGTGGTCGGTGCCGGGCAGGTCTTCCGACGTGCCGAATTCGGGCTGCATCCGCGTCAGCGTCGCGAGGTACTCGTCGGCAATGACGTAGACAGGCGAGCGTGAAGCGGGAACCGTTGCAGCGGCGCCAGTCGGTGCCGGCGCGATCGCGCGCCAGAAATCCCCGACCTGCTGCACCACGGCGCCTTGCGCGGCGACGCGCAGGTCAAACCTGGACCCGGCGAATGCAGGCGTCTCGACGACGATCACGGTGTGGGCTGAAGGGCCGGGGACTTTCCTGCCGTCGACGAACACCGCGGTCGCTGCCAGCAACTCGTCGATCGAGCCGTCGCGGATCGGTCCGCCCTGGTCGTCCCGGCTGATCACGCCCTGCACGATCGACTCGCCGAACCGTGTCTTGCCCGACTGCCGCAATGGGATGCCCGTGGTTTGCAGCAGGCGGATGATTTCCGCGCCCACCGGGTTACCGTCGGCCTGGCGCCCCTGTGAATAGATGTAGCCGCCTTCCTGCGACAGTTCGTCCTCGTGCAGGTCCAGCACGAGACGAGGCGGGTACTGCTCCGCCAGGCGCAGGACGTACTGCGTCAGTGCGGCGGTTTCCGGCCCCGGCGCTTTGACAGCGCGTGGTTTGCTGCCAGCATCGAGGTCCGGCAACAAGTGCTCGGCGTCGCCCACGCTGTAGCCGCCGCCTTTTTTCCAGTCGCGCTCGGGCGTGTTGGGGTAGCGCCAGTTGTGGCGATACGCGTTGGGGTTGGCGAGCGGGATGACGACGATGGGCACGCCAGCGTCGGCGAGTTGCGTGAGGCTCGCGAGATTGGCGGCAATGGCGTTCGGCCCGGCGGGCTCCTCGCCGTGAATGCCCGACAGGATCCATAAGGCCTCGCCTCGATGCGGCGTGCGCCAGGACTTGATTGCGATTCCCTGGGTGTCGGGATAGCCATAGATCGTCTCGGAGATCCAGCCATGTTCAGTCGACAATGCGTCGAAGCGGCCCATGATCGTGCCAAGCGGAATACGCCCGTCGGTCGTGTAGTCGCTGCTGGCAGGAGTCGCTGTCGATTCGACCGGTTCGGCTGCTTGCACGACCGGTGACACCAGCAAGCCGAGCGACCAGGTGAGCGCTATGACCAGCCGTCCTGCGAGTCCGTTGGGGTGCGTCATCGTGTGATGCCCTGCCGTTTGCGCATAAGCCAGTAGAGCGGCAGGCCGGCAGCGCCCAGCACGAGTGACCAGATGAACGGTTCGCGACCGAGCCCGATGAAAGCGAAAACGACATAGGCGGTGCCTAGAACGCCGAGTACGAACAGGCTGCCCGGCAGCTTGCGCCTGCCGCGGCGTGTCAGCACCACGAGTGCAATCGCGCACAGCAGGTACAGCGGCAGGTTGGCGGCCGTCACCACCTGTGACAGGAACGTGAAGCCATCCACCATCGACTTGCTGTAGTTCATCAGGACCATCACGGTGGCGAGCACTGCGGTCAATGCCAGGGCGATCCACGGCGCCCCGCGCGAATTGAGCCCGCGGACGGCTTGCGGCAGGAAGCCATGGCGTCCCATCGAGGCAGTGAGCTCGCTGACCAACAGCGTCCAGCCGTTCAGCGCGCCGAGGCCGCTGATCACCACGAAGACCGACAGCAGGCGGCCATTGCCTGCACCGACGAACTGGTCGAGCAGGTCGGCGAACGGCGCCGAGGACTGCGCCAGTTGCTCCTGCTCCAGCAGCAGCATCGCCATCGCCGACACACCGATGTAAATGACGGCCATCAGCATCGTGCCGAAGAGCGTCGAACGCGGGATGTTTTTCTCCGGGTCGCGCACGCGGCCGGCCGGTACTGCCGCAGACTCGATACCGAGCATGGCGAACAACGCGATCGTGGACGCTGCCATCAGGGCTTCCAGCGTGATCGGAGTCGTGGGCGTATGGCGCGTGTACACGGACGGTTCCGTGAACAGCAGCCAGGCACCGAGGCCCAGGATGAAGAGCATCGGCAACAGCTTCAGCACGGTCGTGACGATCTGCACGCCGCCGCCGGTGCGCACCCCGAGAAGGTTGACGCCGACGAACAGCCAGATCAGCGCAGTGGCGAGCAAGACCGGCGACACGGCATCGAGCCCCGGCAGCACCTTGCCCAGGTAGCCGACGAGGCCGATCGCGAGCGCAGCGTTCGTGATCCAGCAGGAGACCCAGTAGCACCAGATCGCGATGTAGGCGGGCAGCTTGCCGGTGGTCTGCTCGATGTAGGTGTAAGGGCCGTCGGCCGCAGGAAACTCACGGGCGAGTTGCGCGAACACGCGCGCCAGCATAGTCATGCCCAGCACCGTGATGCCCCAGCCCAGCATCGCATTGAAGCCGTAGGGCGCCAGCGATGCCGGCAGCACGAAGATACCCATGCCGATCGTGTTGCCGACCACGAGGGCCGTGCACATCCAGAATCCGAGTTCCTTCGGCTGCTGCATTTCGCCTCACGCGCCCTTGCCCTGCAGGGCCTCGTCGAGCGCAGTGCGCAGCATGCCGATGGCTTCGTCGATTTGGGCGATCGTCGTCGAGAGCGGCGGCATGAACCGCAACGTGCTGACGCCGCACGACAGCAGCAGCAGTCCGTTGTGGTAGCCGCGGGTCACCAGCCGGTCGCACAACGCCCGCGCGGGTGTCCGCTCCGCGTCGTTCTCGATCAGCTCCATGCCGATCATGAGGCCCCTGCCGCGGACTTCGCCGATGCACGGGTAGTCGCGTTGCATCTCGCGCAGGCGCCCCATGAAATGTTCGCCGACGCGCGCCGCGTTGGCTGCGTACTCGTGCTGCACGAGGTCGAGCGTGGCGATGGCGGCCGCGCAACTCAGCGGATTACCGCCGAAGGTGTTGCCGTGGGCGCCACGCTTCCATTGCTCCATGATCGCCTTCTTCGCGATGATCGCGCCGATCGGCATGCCGGACCCGAGCCCCTTGGCGCTGGTCATGATGTCGGGCCTGACGCCCGAGTGCTCGGACGCCCACATCTTGCCGGTGCGGCCGACGCCCGACTGCACCTCGTCGAAGATCAGCAGGATGCCGTGCTCGTCGCAGAGCGCGCGCAGGCCGGCCAGGAAGCCCTCGGGCGGCCAGAGGTACCCGCCCTCACCCTGCAGGGGCTCGATGAGGATCGCGGCGACTTCGGACGCCGGCACGTTGCGTTCGAACAGCATGCGGATGTAATCGAGCACTGCCTTGCCCTGGTCCGCGCCCGCAAACAGGGGCCGGTACGGATTGGGGTACGGCACGTGCGTCACGCCGGGCATCGTCGGCGCGAAGCCCTTCTGCTGCGTGTACTTGCTCGAAGTAAACGCGAGCGACCCCATCGTGCGCCCGTGGAAGCTGCCGAGGAAGCCGATGAACCGTGGCCGGCCGGTCACGTAGCGTGCGAGCTTGATCGCGCCTTCGACCGATTCCGTGCCGGACTGGCAGAGGAAGCTCATCACTGGTTCACCCATCGGCGCGACTTCGGCCAGGCGCTCAGTCAGGCGCGTCATGTTCTCATGCCAGTAGTCGCTCGAGACATGCAGGAACTTGTCGGCCGCCGCCTTTATTGCCGCAACCACTTTCGGATGGGCATGTCCCGTGGAGCACACGGCAATGCCGGCGACGAAGTCGAGGAAGCGATTGCCATCGACGTCCCAGACCTCGGTGCCGCGCCCGTGCGACATCACGAACGGATAGTCGCGCGGATAGGAAGGCGAAGCGACCGACACGTCGCGCGCGAGCATGGCCCGGGCGTTCGGGCCGGGCAGGGCGGTCTTGAGATGCGGGTTCGTCACGGCAGGCTCCTGGATGGAATCCCGCCTCAGGCGGGAAGTCGCACGGGGCGACGGTGCGCCTCGCGGGTGCGCGCGTGCAAGGCGCGCAGGGTCTCGAGTTCAACTTTCGTCGGCGGCGCAATCGTCCCGACGGTTGCAGCGACCTTGAGTGGCCAGCCGGTTGCGGCGCAGGCCTCGTCGACGGTCATGCCGTCGAACAGGGCCGACAGGTGCAGTTCGTCGCTTTCCGCGTGCGGCTTGAGCACGCCGAAGTCGGTGATCACGGACTGCGGACCCGTGCCGCGCATCGACGTCCTGGCGCGCGCACCATTGCCTTCGAGAAAGCCGCCACTGGTGCGGAAGTCCAGCTTCGCGACGAGGCTGCGCGGCGTCGCCTTCAGCATCACGAACGTCTGTTTGGCATGAGCTGCGATCTCCGTCGCGCCCCCGGCGCCGGGCAGCCGTGTCTTCGGCGCGTCGTACGGGCCTATCACGGTGCTGTTCAGGTTGCCGTATCGGTCCACCTGTGCGGCGCCGAGAAAGCCGACGTCCACCCGTCCTGCCTGCAGCAGGTAACTGAAGACTTCCGGCAGCGGAATGACGCAGGCCGCCGTATCGGCGAGTTCGCCGTCGCCGATCGAGAGTGGCAGCACGTCCGGACGCGTCCCGACCGTGCCGGATTCGTAGATCAGTACGACATCGGGCGAGTGGGTGAGTCGCGCCAGATTGCACGCAGCACTCGGCAGGCCGATGCCGACGAAGCACACACAACCGTCCCACAGCAGGCGCGCCGCGGCGACGGTCATCATTTCGTCGCGAGTCCAGGCGCTCATGCGACCTCCCGCAGGCTGGCCAGGAACGTCGCGTGGTCGCGGCTCGCCAGCACGTGCCTGTCCATCCAGGCGAGGAAGACATCGCGCTCGCGCGCGATCGCATCCCAGCGCTGGTAGAAGCCGTTGTCGCGCGCGTAATGATCGTGCACGTACGACGGATACGCGCCGCCCGGACACTGCGCTACTGCGCTCACGATCCAGTGCGGCAGCACGACACCATTCATGGCGGGCGGCAATTCCTCGACGATATCCTCGACTGTGACGATCAAGGCGCGGGCGGCAAACGCGGCCTCGCGCTGGGCGCCGATGATGCCATGCATCGTCACGTTACCGTGCCGGTCTGCACGCTGCGCATGCAGGATCGTGACGTCTGGGTTGAGTGCGGGCACCGCTGCCAGTCGTTCGCCCGTGAACGGGCAATCGACGCTGCGGATGCGCGGATTGAAGGACGGCAGGTCGGTGCCGAGATAGCCGCGCAGCGTGGCGAACGGCAGGCCTGCGGCGCCTGCGCTGTAGGCTGCGGCCACGCCGGCATGGGTGTGCTCGTCGATCACGAGCGGCGCGGGCCACTGGTTTTCGACGGCATCGCGCAGTCGATGCAGCGAGCCAACGCCCGGATTGCCGCCCCATGAGAAAGTGAGCTTGCTCGCGCACCCCATGCCGATCATCTGGTCGTAGATCAGATCCGGCGTCATGCGCACGAGATGCAGGTTGCGACGGCCTTGCCGGATGATCTCGTGACCCGCGGCGAACGGGATCAGGTGCGTGAAGCCTTCGAGCGCAATGCAGGCGCCGTCGCGAACATACGCCGCGATCGCCTCAGTCAGCGTGGTGATCTTCGATGTCAAGATTCAACCACCGTGCGCGACTGTTCGCGCTGGTACTGCGCCAGGTAGTAGAACGACGCAATCGCCTTGCCGGTGGAACCCGAGCCTTTCCAGCCGCCGAACGGCTGGTAGCCAGGCCAGGCGCCGGTCGTCGCACCCTGGCGTCGATTCGCATAGGTGACGCCGGCTTCGATGTGCTCGTGGAACCACGGCACTTCGTCGGCGTTGCCGTAGAATCCTGCCGTCAGTCCGAGGCTCGTATCGTTCGCGAGCTGCATCGCCTCGTCGCGATCCTTGACCCGATGCAGCATCAGGATAGGCAGGAACATCTCCTGTCGCCACAGCGGATGCGAGAGCGGCGCTTCCGCGAGCACGGGTCGCACGTAATGCCCGCGCGCGAACTCCGCCGAATCAAGCTCGCGCCCGCCCGTGATCAGCGTGGCGCCGCCCGCCGGGAGTTCGCGCAGGTACCGTGCGTGATTCGCCGCGGCGTTCGCGTTGATGACCGGGCCCAGCCAGTTCTCGCGCCGGCAGGGATCGCCGATGCGAATCGCTTCGATCTGCACGCGCATGCGTTCGAGCAATTCGTCGGCGACCGCACGGTCGACATACAGGCGCGAGAGGGCGGAGCACTTCTGGCCACCCATGCCATAGGCCGAGCGCACGATGCCAGCAGCGGCATCGTCGAGATTGGCCCGCGCCGTGACGATGCATGGATTCTTGCCGCCCATCTCGGCAATGCACGGACGTGGCCAGGGTCCCGACGCCATGCGCTGCAGCAGCTGCGTGCCGACGGCAACGGAACCTGTGAACGTGATGCCGGCCGTTGCCATATGCGACGACAGGGCTTCGCCGACCTCGCGGCCCGATCCCGACAGGTACTGAAACACGCCGGGCGGCAGCCCAGCATCGCGAATGCAGTCTGCGAGCAGGCGTCCTGCCCAGGGCGTGTCGGTGGCGCCTTTGACCACGACGGTGTTGCCGGTGACGAGCGCAGCGGCCGTCGGTCCGCCGGCGAGCGCGAGCGGAAAATTGAAGGGCGCAATGACTGCCCACGCGCCATACGGGCGCATGACGCTGCGGTTGTGCGAGACGACGTTCGGCAACGGGTCGTCCGGCAATTCGTGCTCGTAGCTGCCGTGCTGCTCGAAGTCGTCGGCGTAGTGGCGGAAGAAGTCGACCGTCTCCTGCGCCTCGCCTAGCGCCTCCATCCGGTTCTTGCCGACTTCGAGGGCCAGCGCCGCTGCGATTTCGTAGACACGCGCTTCCATGACGTCCGCGACACGGCGCATCAGGCGCACCCGTTCGCTGGCGGGCGTGGTGCGCCACGCGGGGAACGCCTTATGCGCGGCGTCCATGGCGGCGTACGCGTCCTGCTCAGTTGCCAACGCGAACTCGCCGAGCTGGATGTCGCTGTCGATCGGGCTGCCGCGGGATACGTAGTGTTCGGCGGGCGTGTCCCCGCCATGCAGGAACAACGCGTGACGACCGCCAAGCCGCGAGCGCACCGTGGCCAGCGCTGCATCGAAGCGCTCGTGCATTGCAGGTGGCGGATCGAACATCGTGGCGTAGGTGAGGCGAAAGCTCATGGCAGGCTCGATTCGATTGGGTTCAGGCAGGGAAGAAGCGCGTCAGCAGGCGATCCAGCAACGCGAGCGCGTTGGCGAGGTCGTGCTCGTCGATGACGAGCGGCGGGGCGACCAGGATCAGGTTGCCGCGCGCACCGAAAGACACGCCCTCGTCGAGCGCGGCCCGCAGCAATGAAGCCAGTGGAGGCGGGATCTGCGGCCAGGGAGCCAGCGGTTCACGCGTGTCGCGAGCAGCGACGAGTTCGAGCACCGCAAACAGCCCGTGCCCACCACGCACGTCGCCGATGACTCGGTGCCGTTCGGCCAGTCTACGAAGTTCGCGCTCCAGTTCTGCGCCCAGATGGCGCGAGCGCTCGATCAGGCCCCCGTCGCAGTACGCATCGATGGCAGCCACACCCGCTGCGCAGCACAACGGGTGTCCGCAGTACGTCAGGCCGGTGACTAGCACCTGGTCTGCGAGCCGTGCGGCAATCTCATGCGACACGACCACGGCGCCGAGCGGCATCATCGCGCCGGTGAGGCCTTTCGCGAGCGTGATGGCGTCCGGCCGTCCGCCATCGCCGTAGCGCTGCCACGCGAACCATTCGCCACAACGACCGAAGCCACTCATGACTTCGTCGGCGATCAAGGGGATGCCGCGCTGCCGCGTGACGCGGCGCACTGCCGGCCAGTAACTGTCCGGAGCGACGATGCCGTTGGAGCCCGCGTTCGGTTCGACAATGACGGCGGCGACACGCTCGGCGCCGAAGTGATCGATGCGCTGCCCGATCGCGGCGGCGGCCAGCTCGCCGCATTCCGCAGCGTCCTTGCTGCCGAAAGGGCAGCGGTAGGCGTACGGTGGTTCGACATGGGTGACGCCCATTGCGTCGGGGTCGACCATGGCGCGCGTTCGAGTGTCGCCGGAGAGAGCCATCGCCAGGTGCGTCGAGCCGTGGTACGAACGATCGCGCGCCACCATGACGCCCTTCGGCTTGCCGAAGGCCTGTCGCACGATCTTCACGGCGTGCTCGTTGGCATCGGCGCCGCCCAGCGTGAAGAACACGCGGCCGCCTTCGAAGCCGCTCAGCTCGAGCAGGCGCGCTGCGAGGTCGGCACGAGGCTTTGCGCCCCACGCGTTGGTCACGAAGCACAGTTGCTCCGCCTGCGCGCGTATCGCAGCGACGACGCGCGGATGCTGGTGACCGAGATTGCTGCACTCCGCGAGGCTGCTCATGTCGAGCACGCGGCGCCCATCCTCGAGGTGCAGCCAGGCGCCGGCGCCACCCACGACGGTGGGTGCATTCCAGGCGGACTGCACGCACCAGCTGTGCAGGACGGTATCGCGCTCGGCAGTCATGCGACCCCAACGGCAGTGAAGATCATGGATTGTGCGCCCCGCAACGCTTGATCTGCTGGAGCAACGCGTCGGGTGACAGGCGCCGCCCGAGCAGGTCCTGCAGCAGTCGCTGTGTGTCGCGTTCCGAGCCGTACTGCAGCAGTTGTACGCTCAGCCAGTCGTACCAGCGCGGATTGCCGGTATCGAACGGCCCGATAGCCGCGGCGGTGCGCGCACGCATCTCTGCCGTGAGCAGGGCACCCAGCCCGTAATTGACCATGTAGCCCGGATTGCCCGCCAGCTGCACGCGCATCGCCCACCATGGAACCTCCGGATGTGGGACGACGCGCAGGTACTCGTGCGTGATGTCGGTCCACACCGCATTGGGGTCCAGGGCTGGATCGCGCAGCAGGCGCAGTTCGAACAATGACCAGGCGACGTCCAGCATCACGTTTGCAAACAAAGCGCGCATCGACGCGGCTTCCGCAACGGACGCTCCCAGGTAGCGTTGCTGCCAGGCCGGCTCGTGCACGCTCCACGAGGGGACATCTGCAAACGCTTCGGTGAACAGCGTATCGGGCCAGTCCATGTGGGCGGGCCGTGTGCGTATCGCGCTCACGTGCACGGCATGACCATTCTCGTGCACCAGTTCGTTGAGCGAGAACAGGCCCCCGACCGGGTAAGTTCCGAGCACACGCGCAACGGGGCGATGCCATTGCTCGTTCACCCTGCGACCGCGCACCAGAAAGTCGGTGTAGGCGAGCGGCGATTTGTCCGGACGCGCTTCGAGGTCGAACACGACGCCGAGCTGCGTGAGATCCGCCCCCAGGTCGCGGTAAAAGAGCTGATTCGCAGGCAGCAGCGCCGCCGCCGGAATGCGTGCCTGCAATTCGCGGTTGGCCGCACCGTTGACGTACCGGAAATCCCACGGCTCGATGGGATCGGCGGGGTTCGCATCGCGCCAGGCTGCGAGCACCTGTACCAGCCAGTGCTCGACATCCGTCGTTTCGACCCCGATGGCGCGGGCTGCCGCGTCGATTTCCGAGCCGTTCCTGCGCGCGTCGGCGGCGGCCAGCGCGATCATGCGTCGATACGGGCTGTCGGCTTCGTTCCGGCCATTGAGCGCCGTCCAGAGTAGCAAGAAGGCATCGAAGATGGCTTTCCGCTCGGCGCGGTCGTCGACGACGTGCAGCAATTGCAGTGCGGTGCCGCGATCGATCGTGCCGCCGTCGTAGTGCAGGCGATTGCCGTGCTCGACGTAGCAACTGACCAGTGCTGCACGCAGCGAGGAGTAGTCGAGGTCGCGGCGCTGGGCATCGGCGCACGTGCGGACCTGGACACCCGCAGTCGTTTCGTCGGTATCCAGCGCGGTAATCGATTGACGCATCGATGCGACGGCGTCCCGGTCGGCTGCGGCCAACCTGCCGGGTTCTATCCGGGACAGCGCCTCGTCCAACTGCCTGCGCTGCCTGTCCAGCCGGGCCTTCCACGCGGCCAGGTCCTTGCCGCCGTGCAACGTCGCACCACCGGACTCGATGTAGCCGACGGCGCCGACGGCATCGAGGTAGTCGAGGAAAGCAGATTCAGCCGTCGCGACGGTTACGTTCGGGGGCGCGTCCGCTTGTGCCGCAGGCAGCGCGGCACCAAGAGCGAGCAAGATAAAGGCCATGCCGAGCATCCGCATGGCCGAATCATAGCCATGCGACCCGCGAAGAGCGATCCCGGGTCGTCCTTGACGCGGGCACCCCGATTCAGTGCGACAACACTGCGAGCACGAGCAGTGCGGCGGCGGCGATGCCGACGAGCACCGCAAGCGCCCGGCCCCAGCGACCTGCCGTTGCCGGCGATCGCGCGGAAGCCACGCCTGAAGGGTCGATGGCCTCGATCCCGGCGGGGAAGAAACGCACCTGCACGACCGGGATCGGGCTGCGCCCCGAGCTGCGAATGTGAACGATATGCGCGCTGCAGTGATGTCCTTGCCGCAGCAGCGGAAGGAACTGCCGGGACTCGGCGGCCGGCACGAAACCGATCTGGGCGCCGTCAGGCAGCTTCACTGCGATTGCTGCGTCACCGCGCGAGCCGGCCACAGTGAGATCGAGCGTCACAGCCAGTCCAGCAAACGCGTGCTGCTCGATCAACGCGGGCCGACCTTCCTGTCGCACGCCGGCCACCATGAACGTGACGTCGACGGTGGGCGCGGGCCTGGCCTGAGCCGGCCCAGCAACAGCGGCCGGCACTGCGGATACCTGCACACCTGCCGACGGAGCGGATCTTTCCGCTTGCTCGCGCGCCGCGTGCGCCTGCTGCCGGGCCTCGAAAGGCAGCACCGTTTCGACCGCGCGATAGACTTCGCTGTATTCCTCCGCCGTGATCTTGCCGTCGGCGAGTACGCGTTCGATCACGCCACGCAGGAATCGAGCGGCCTGCATTTCGGCCGCGTCGGCATCGCCCAGCCATTGCCGCAGCCCCGCGATCTCTTCCGGGGCCAGTCGACCGTCGGCCGTCACGGTCTGGCACAACGACAGCAGCTCGGCACCGAGTTCGGTTGCGAGCTGCGGCCTGGTCAGCGCGAACTGGCGGGTGAGGTACGTCGGCAGCCCGGTCGCGGTCATGCACGCACCTCGCCCGGTGTTGCGCCCCCAGTTTCGACTTTCGCGCCGAGCACATGGCCTTGCCGCGACGCGCGCGCAATGTCGCTCACGGAGGAAGGTGCGGTGAGCATGTACAGCGTCTTGCCATCGGAGCCGCCGAGCGCGCACGCGAAACAGGGCTGGTCCGTCTCGACGGTGGCGACGATCTTGCCTCCCGGTGCGAACAGCACGCATTCGGGGCCGATCGCGTTCGCGATCCAGACGTGGCCGTTGCGGTCGAGGCAGATGCCATCCGGCGCGCGCATGCCGACCGGTGCCCAGACGCGTCGGTTCGACAGGTCGCCATCCGCTGCGATGTCGAACGCGGTCAATCGCAGCGCGAGCGTCTCGGCGACGACCAGCGTCTTGCCGTCCGGCGTGATCACGCTGCCGTTCGGGAAATGCATTTCCGTGCTCGCGGCGTGCACGCTGCCGTCCGGATCGACCCGTGCGAGCACTGCCGTCGGGTGGTCCGCAAGCACACCTTCGACGCCGCGCGCGTGCAGCGCGTGGTCGAGATCGAAGCCGAAGTTGCCGACGTAGGCCCGACCCAGCCGATCGACGACCATGTCGTTGCAGTGGAACGTCGCGAGGGCCGAGAGGTCGGCGTGGACCTTGACGCCATCGGCATCGACCCGCAGCACCTGTCTGCGGTGCATCGACACCACGAGCAGTCGGCCGTCCGGCAGCCACCCCAGTCCGCTGGGTTGGTCGTCGATTTCGAGTTCGGTGCGTACGTCGCCGCTCGCGTCCATCGACTTGACCGCGTGATCGTAGAAGTCGCTGAACCACAGCCGGCCATCGTGCCAGCGGGGGCCCTCGCCGAAATAGAGTCCGTCGGCGATCGCCGTTGCTCGTGTCATGCCCACTCTCCTGGTCAGCGCCGAACCTTGATCTGTAATTCGTTACGACGGTAGTCGATCACCAGTGTATCGAGTACGCCAAGGACGTCCATGCCGATGATCAGCGCCGGCTTCGATACCAGCTGCCAGTGCTCGAAGATGTGCAGGTCGCTGAACAGGATCTCCGCGTTCTTCACGAGCAGGTCGCCCGCGACGATGCTCGGAATCCGCACCCGGGCCGCCGGCTGGACATCCTCGGTGACGCCGATGATCGCGTCGTCGTACTGGCCGTGCTCGCCGCGCCGGCGGGCAAGGGCTGCGCGCAATGCGAGGTTGCCGACGGTCGCCTGCGCGCCCGAGTCGATCAGGGCCGTGGTGCGAACGGTGCCGACCATGATCTCGATGCGCATGCCGCGGCTCACGCTGTACTTGAACGGCACCGTCGAGAATCCGGCAGGAGCAGCCGCACCGTGTGAGCGAACGATGCTGATCCGGTCCTTGCGGAACTCGATGTGGATGCGCTTGTCCTTCATGCCTTCGCCGCCGAGCACGCCGTCCGCACCGCCGAAGGCGTCGGCGACGATGGGCAAAGTCGCGTTCTCGATCACCAGTTCGCCGAACTCGAGCGTGTCGGCGTGGACGGCCGGCACGATGGCGGAGCCAGTAACGCCGCGTAGTCTCACCGGCTTGGCGCGCAGCGGCAGGCCGGCATCGTCGACCACACGCTGGATGATCGCCGAGCGGGTGGCACCGGTGTCCAGCACCAGCCGGTACGGCCCCTTGCCGTTGATCAGGACGGGTGCCCAGATGCGGCCGATCCGGTCGCGCGTCGTCGGGGCGACGTAACGCGGTTCCGGTGCGCTGACGACGACTTCTTCGATGTGCTGGGGCTCTGGCGCCTCGGCCTGGGCCAGCGCATGGGACGCGGACAGGGGAGCGACAACGACCCACAAGGCGAGGGCAAGTGTGGGCGCCGAAGACTGTCGGCAGGTGCGGAATCGCACGACCATACTTAGGCTATATCACGTCCCGGGGGCACAGCGGGCAAGGCCGATCGCTTTCCGCTAGTATCTCCGGTCTTGGCAAGGAGTGCGTCGTCCTGAGTCCGTCCCGTCGCCACTGGCTGACTGCCTTCGCGCTGATTGCGTTCCTCTTTGCGCAATCGGCGGCGTTGCTGCATGAACTGAGTCATGCCGCCAGCGGGCCCGACCAGCAGCTCCCGGCCGGGGAACGCACCAGCCTTTGCAAGGAATGCGTCTCGCACGCGCCGCTGCTGGCCATGGCCGGCGGTGCCGCGGTCGTGTTATTCCTGGCGCTCCAGGTCTCCGGCACGCTGCGACCCTGTCGCTTCGACGCCCCGGTGCTGCGCGCTGCGCGCCGCGCCTTTCTCGCCCGCGCTCCTCCTCGCTGAACGATCGATCCGCTCGATCACGCCGGCCGCTTCGCGGCCGGTCAGTCTTTATTCAACGAGGATCATCCGATGGGATATTTTTCCCGAATCATCGGGCCCGTGGCCATTGCGGCCATGGTGGCCCCCGCCAACGGTCAGGCGGCCGACGATGTCGAAGCACTGCGTGCCGAGATCGCCGCGATCAGGACCGAGTACGCGCAGCGCGTGACCGCGCTCGAAGCCCGCATCGATCAATTGGAAACGACGGCAACGGTGGCGGCCGCCGCACCGGTCGAACCGCCGCCCCCGGCGCCGTCGGCACCTGCGCGTAATTCCTCTGCGTTCAATCCGTCCATCTCAGTGATCCTGGCCGGCAACTACGCCGACCTGTCGCAGGATCCGGGCGATTTCAACTTTGCCGGCTTCATGCCGAGCGGCGGCGAAATCGGCCCGGGCGAACGCAGTTTCAACCTTGGTGAATCCGAGGTCACGTTCGCTGCCAGCGTCGATCCGTATTTCACCGCCGCGCTGACCCTGGCCCTGTCAGCCGCAGGCGAACTTGGCGTCGAAGAGGCGTTCGCTCGCACCACGTCGCTGCCCGCTGGACTGTCGTTGAAGGGTGGGCGTTTCTTCTCGGGCTTCGGCTACCTGAACGAAATCCATGCACACGCGTGGGACTTCGTCGACCAGCCGCTCGTGTACCAGGCCTTCTATGGCGGCCAGTATGCCCAGGACGGCGTGCAGGTGAAGTGGCTCGCGCCGACGGAAGTGTTCCTTGAATTCGGAGCCGAAACGGGCAATGGTGGTGAATTCCCGGGCACGCGCCTGGGTCGCAACGGGCTTAATGGCGCGACGCTGTTCACGCATGTCGGCGGTGATCTCGGCGACTCGATCGGGTGGCGTGCGGGATTGTCGTGGGTGGACATGGACGGCGAAGACCGTGCCTACGAGGACATCGACAGCGCCGGCAATGCGGTCGTGAATTCGTTTACCGGCAGTTCCGAGACGTGGATCGTCGACGCGACGTTCAAGTGGACGCCGGCGTCCAGCACCCGTCGCCAGGCCTTCAAGCTGCAGGCGGAGTTCATGCGTCGCACCGAAGACGGGTCGCTTGCCTACGACGTCGAAGAC
>JAPLSF010000349.1 GCA_026398785.1 Pseudomonadota bacterium
AGCGATCCGCGGGCTCGCCGACGTTTCATTCGATGCCATCCTGCATGATCCGCCCCGCTTCGGCCTCGCTGGCGAGTTGTATTCGCAGGACTTCTACGACGAGCTCGCGCGGGTCCTGAGGCCTGGCGGCCGGTTGTTTCACTACACGGGCACGCCAAATCGTCTCACCAGCGGGCGCGACGTCCCGCATGAAGTGGAGAGGCGATTGCGGCTCGCCGGGTTTACGACCCGGATCGAAGGCGATGGCGTACTCGCCATGCGCGGCAACTCATGCGGCTGATTGCGACCTGTCCCGAAGAGGCCAAGCCGGCCCTCGTCGCTGAGCTGGTGACGTCGGGCGCCACCGAGCTGGCGTCGACGTTTCGTGCCGTGCTGTTCACTGCAACGCCGCGCCAGTTCTACGAGCTGCACCTGCGCGTGCGCACGGCGAGCCGCATCCTGCGCGTCCTGCGCGAGGTGCCGGCGCACACCCCGACGATGTTGCATTCGCAGGTGCGCCGCCTGCACTGGCCCGAATGGTTCGACGCCCGGCACGGGTTCATGGTCGAAAGCACGGGTGACGAGGGCGGCGGGCTGACGCCGAAGCAGGTCATCACGCAGGTGCGGGAGGGCGTGCGTGAATCCTTTGCGCGGCTGGGTGAGCAGGTTCCCCCGGTCGACACGCAGGAACCGAAGGTGGTGATCGTGGCGCACGTCGCACGCGGCCGCTGCATGCTGAGCTTCGACACGTCGGGCAAGTCGCTGCACAAGCGGGGGTATCGCGAGCAAGGGCATCCCGCGCCGCTGAAAGAAACACTGGCGGCCGCGATCCTGCAGTTTGCCGGGTACGACGGCAGCGTCGCGTTCATCGATCCGATGTGCGGCAGCGGCACGCTGGCCATCGAGGCGGCGATGATCGCCGTGCGCAAGGCGCCGCAGATCCATCGCAAGAAGGGTGAGTTTTACTTCGAGTGGCTCGCGGACTTCGACCGCGCCCTGTGGCGCGAAACTCAGGAACGCATCCGTGCCGAAAAGCTGGACGCACCGCCATGCGTCGTGGCGGCATCTGACATCCGGGCGGAGTACGTCGACATGGCGCGCAAGAGCGCGCTCAAGGCGCGGGTCGAGAAGTACATCCAGTTCGACGTGGTACGCGTGCAGGACGTTACGCCGCCCGCGCCGACCGGCCTGCTGGCGACGAACCTGCCGTACGGCGATCGCATCGGCGGGGGTGATGCCGAGATGCGGCAGCTGTACGAGGAGTTTGGCGACACGCTGAAGCAGCGGTTCGCGGGTTGGCGCGCCGCCGTGCTCGCGGCCAATGCATCGCCGTACAAGGCGATCGGGCTCAGGCCGTCGCGGTCGATCAACCTGATGAATGGCAGCATTCCGTGCCGGCTGCTGTTGTTCGACCTCTATGCCGGCAGCCGGCGGGCCGCATCGCCATCCACGGAGACAGCGCTACCCCTCGCTACAGGAGGTCGCGCTGTCAGCGCACTTCGCCCGCCAGATTGAAGCGGACTGTGGTCATGCTAGGCTGCGCTCCACTGCAGCCGGGGGGGTAGACGCATGGAAAACATCAATGCCAGTGGCGCTCGCCCGCGTTGGACCGCCGAACGACGTTTCTTCACGGGTATGGCGATCGCAATGCTGATCGTTGCCTACGTTGGCTTCGCGCGGTCTTTCTTTCTGCGCCCTTTGTTTCCCGAGTGGCCGTCGCCGTCCGAGCCGATCTTCTACGTGCACGGTGTGTTCTTCTCGGCGTGGTGCGTGCTGCTGGTGGCCCAGGCCATGCTGGTCGGCGTCGGCCGCACGGACGTGCATCGCAAGCTCGGTGCTTTCGGCGTGGTCGTCGCGGCGGGGATGGTGATCCTCGGCGTCGCCGGCGCGCTGATCGCCGCCAACCGACCGACCGGTTTTACCAGCGTGCCGGTGCCGCCGTTGCAGTTCCTGGTCGTGCCGCTGTTCGACATGGTGTTCCTGGTCGCGTTCGTCGGCTTGGGCGTGGCCAACCGCGCGAATCCGCAGAGCCATAAGCGCTGGATGCTGCTCGCGACGGTCACGCTGCTCGGCGCTGCGTTCGCGCGCTGGCCGTATGTGTGGAAGCTCGGTAACCCGTTCGCGTACTTCGGCCTGGCCGATCTCTTCATCGTCGCGCTCGCGATCTGGGATTTCCGCACGCGCGGCAAGCTGCACCCGGTGACACGCTGGGGCGGACTGGCGCTGATCGTGTCGCAGCCGGCTCGGCTCGCACTTTCGGGCACGGCCGTGTGGCTTGCGTTCGCCACCTGGCTCACGAACCTCGCACGCTGACCCGCCGAGGTCCGATCTCCGCGGCGGCCGCCTCCGCTCAGAACTCGTATTCGAGCTGTAGGCGCACCGTCGCGTCCGGCGAATCGTGTGTCAGTCCGAACAGGACCGCAGTCTCGTATTTTATGGCCGAATGTTCGCGTGCATGCACCTTTCCCAGCAACGAGGGGCCGATCTGGTGCGTTTGCTCGTCGAGGCTGCCCGAGTTACCCCAGTCGCCGAGTTCACCGTAGAGTTCGATGCCCGGCTCGAAGGCCTCCGAGGCACGCCAGCGGTAACGCGCCGCGTACTCCATTGCGGTATCGGCCCCGCTCGCGAATTCGCGCTCGGCCAGCAGGTTGACGGTCAGGACGGTGCTGGAGAACTGCTTCTCGCCGAGCAGACCAAGTTCGAGACCGTCATCGCCGCCGTCCTCGAGTGAGTGGACGTACTCGACGAGCATGCCGAAGTCGGCCCAGTACTTTCCCTGGGGCGCGAACTGGAAAATGTTCTCCCACGCGACTTCCGTTGCCTCGATCGATTCGCCTGGCTCTCTTTCCCACTCGCCTACGAGCTCCGTGCGCCAGAACCAGGTCGGCGCGTACTCGAGGTCGAGCTTGTA
>JAPLSF010000119.1 GCA_026398785.1 Pseudomonadota bacterium
GCTGCGATCATGGGCAAGGGCCTCGGCGACAAAGTTGCGCTGATCACCGATGGGCGCTTCTCAGGCGGCAGCCACGGCTTCGTCGTTGGGCATGTCTCACCGGAGGCGGCGAACGGCGGTCCGCTGGCGCTCGTGCACGACGGCGACTCCATCAGCATCGATGCCACGAAGCGTGAATTGACGCTGCACGTTGCAGCCGACGAACTCGTCGAGCGACGCGCGAGCTGGCGACCGCGCGCTCCGTACGCGACGCGTGGAGTGCTCGCCAAGTATGCGGAACTCGTGAGCAGCGCATCGCTTGGTGCGGTGACCGATCGGGGTCTGAGGGTTGCTGAACAAGTGGTCTAAAGATTTTTGCACGGGGTTGGCATCGCAGAAGTATTGTGTTGCTCCATTCGCGTCGGTAAAGTCGCGTCCGCCGTCAGAAACGGACCGGCTGCACCTGCGCCGGAACGGTGTTGCTTCGTGTTGCGCCGCAGCATGATCCGAGAACATCGACGGTTTTCGCACAGGCACGAAATGAATGGCTCAGCAAGAGCCTGCGTCGTCCTTCGCGGTAAGTGTCGGGGGTTGCGAGGGCGGATGGGGTCTTGTAGTGTCGTCCGTCCGGGGGAGGACGCGGCATAGGGCCGGAGCATCCGCGCGCCCACAGTAGTGGAGGGGAAGTGGCTTACAGTTATTCGATCGACGATCCGGCCAAGAACAGCAAGCGCACGCTTGCCTTCGTCCTGACCGTCATGATCCATGTCTTTTTCTTCTGGGTCCTCGCGTCCGGTCTCGGTGCCAAGATGGTCCAGACGGTCATGGGTCCGGTTGAGACGAAAATGATTGAAGAGCTCCCGGACGACAACAAGGAGCCGCCGCCGCCGCCGCCGGACATCGAGCAGCCGCCGCCTTACGTGCCGCCGCCGGAAGTGTCCGTAGACCTGGCGATCGATACCGGTCCCAGCACCGCCATCTCGAACGCAACGTCGGAGCGCCCGGTAGCGGCGCCGCCGCCAGTGGCGAAGCCGGTTGAGCGCGCCGTCGTCAAGACGCCGCCGTCCGCCACCGGCAAGGGCTCGCGCACGTCGCTGCCGGAGTACCCGCCGGCCTCGCGCCGCGCTGGCGAAGCCGGCACCGTGCAGTTGCGCTGCTACGTGAAGGAAGACGGTCGCTGCAGCGAAGTCTCCATCGTCAAGAGCAGCGGCTTCGACAAACTGGATGAAGCAGCCGTGAAGGAAGTCCAGCGCAACTGGAAGTTCGTCCCGGGCAAGGAAGACGGCAAGCCGGTGCCCATGTGGCACACCTTTGCCGTGACCTTCAAGCTGACCGATTGATCCTCGAAAGTTGATCCATCCCTGCACTCAACGTCGTATCAGTAGAAATAGACACAGGAACCGATTTCAATGGCCACCGAAAGCGTAACCGTCGACAACCCGTACGGAATTGGCGCCCTCTGGGCACAGGGCGACTTTGTCGCGAAGGGCGTAATGGTCCTGCTCGTCATCATGTCCGCTTATTCCTGGTTCATCATCTTCACCAAGTGGTGGGAACAGCGTCGTCTGCTGTCGCAGGCGCACGAGGCCGAGAAGAACTTCTGGGCTGCGGACAACATCAAGTCCGGCCTGAACAAGCTCTCGGGCAAGGGCAACATCTTCAAGGGCATGGCCGGGGAGGCCATCGACGCCGCCGAGCACCATGACACGCGCCTGACGCAGCAGGTGCCGCTGCACGAGTGGATCGACAACGTGCTCGCCCGCGCCACGGCCCGCATCAACAGCGCGTTGTCGACGCAGTTGCCGTTCCTGGCCACGACCGGTTCGACGGCGCCGTTCATCGGCCTGTTCGGCACGGTGTGGGGCATCTACCACGCACTCGTCGCGATCGGCGTGGCCGGCCAGGCCTCGATCGACAAGGTGGCAGGCCCCGTCGGCGAAGCCCTCATCATGACGGCCATCGGCCTCGCGGTCGCGGTGCCGGCGGTGCTGGGCTACAACTTCCTGCTCGGCCGCAACAAGCAGATCATGGAGCGCGTCAAGCTCTTCTCGAGCGACCTCGAGCAGGTGATCGTCAGCGGTTCGCGCATCGAAGGCGCGGGCGCCAAGGTCATCTCGGGCGGCGTCAAGAAGTAATCGAGCGCTAGCCCCTGGCAGCCGCTGGAGACAGAATCCACCATGAGCATGAACGTATCCTCGGGCATCCCGGAGCAGGAAGAGAAGCCGATGTCGGAGATCAACACCACGCCCCTCGTGGACGTGATGCTGGTCATGCTCATCATCTTCCTGATTACCATTCCCGTGATCACGCAGTCGGTGAAGGTGGAGCTGCCGAAGGCGGCCAACATTCCCACGCAGACGAAGCCGGAAAACATCAACATCGCAGTTGATAAGGAAGGTAACGTCTACTGGAACACGGCGATGATCCCGACGCAGGAGGCACTGCTCGAGCGCCTCAAGTCGATTGCCGTGATGGATCCGCAGCCTGAAGTCCATCTCCGTGGCGACCGCGCCACGGCGTACGAGCATGTCGGCCGGGTGATGGTGCTGTGCCAGCGAGCCGGCATCCTGAAGGTCGGTTTCATCACCGAACCCGATCGCGGCCTCGCGCGCTGAGCCGCTGCAGGAGTCATAAGACATGAGTATGAGTATTGGTGGCGGCGGCGAAGACGAGCCGATGATGGAAATGAACATGACGCCGTTGATCGACGTCCTGCTCGTCCTGCTGGTCATGTTCATCATTACGATTCCAGTGATGACGCACGCGGTGAAGCTCGACATGCCGCGGCCGACAAACGCGCCGAAGCTGGCCGAGCCGGTGGTGATCCAGCTCGAGATCGATTTCGACGGCACCGTGCTGTGGAATGGTTCGCCGGTCACGGTCGACTCGCTCGACGGTTATTTCCGCCGCGAAGCAGCCAACGATCCGCAGCCGGAACTGCACATCCGCCCGAACAAGCGCGCGTCGTACGACGTCGTCGCGCGCGTGCTGGCGGCTGCACAGCGCAACGGCTTGCTCAAGATCGGCTTCGTCGGCAACGAGCAGTTCATGTAGGTAAAGGGTTGTCGTCACCTGCCTGGCGGCGGTGACGGCATCGGATCAAAGAGGGCTGCCGGGGCGAAGAGCTCCGGCGGCTTTTTCCTTGTCAGCGGGACTCAAACTCCCAGTGAGGAATTCGATGAGCAAGGCGAGTTTCGTTCTCACCGGTGCGCTCGCGATGGCGGGCTGGATCGGTGTCGCCGGCACGATGCTGGTGGTTCCTGCAACAGCGCAAGCGCAGCAGAAGGTCAGCCAGAAGGTCGGCGTGCCGCTCAAGGCCGCGCAGGACAGCATCTCCAAGAAGAAGTGGGATGCAGCGCTGGCAAAGATCAAGGAAGCCGATGCTGCACCGGGCAAGACCGCGTACGACCAGTACAAGATCAACGAGATGCTCTGGTACGTGTACCTGCAGCAGGGCCGCAACGCCGATGCGGCGCGCGTGCTCGAAGGCCAGATCGCTTCCGGCCAGATGCCGGCGAGTGAGAAGGTTACGCGCACCAAGACGCTCGCCCAGCTCTATGCCCGTGCGGGCAGCTACGGCAAGGCCGCTTCGACGGCGCAGCAGTACCTGAAGTCCGTTCCTGGCGACAAGGACATGCAGTTGCTGGTCGCCAATGCGTACTACCAGCAGAAGGACTACAAGGGTGCGATCGCCGCGGCGGATCGCGTCATGAAGAGTGGCGGCACGCCGAGCCAGGACCTGCTGCAACTCGTGCTGCGCTCCAACTACGAACTCGGTGATTCCGCCGGCACGGCGAAGGCGCTCGACCAGCTGCTTAAGTACTACCCGTCGACCGACACGTGGGTACGCGTGCTCGACGGCTACCTGAAGACGACCAAGCACGACCACGCGCTGATGGCGCTCTACCGCCTGGCCGAGGACGTGGGCGCGCTCAAGACGGCCCGGCAGTACACCGACATGACGCAGGCCCTCATCATCGCGGGCTTCGGCCAGGAAGCCGAGCGCATCATGCAGCAGGGCATCGCCGCCAACGTGTTCACGGGCGAGGAGATGACGCGCACCCAGCGCACGCTCGACGCCGCCAAGCGCAAGGGTGATGCCGAACGCGCAGCGCTGCCGAAGGCGGCGGGCGCGCTTGCTGCGGCAAAGACCGGCGACGAGATGGAAAAGGTCGCCGAGTTGTACTTCAGCGCGGGCGACTACGCCAACGCGTCGGCTGCGCTGCAGAAGGC
>JAPLSF010000097.1 GCA_026398785.1 Pseudomonadota bacterium
GCGGCCGTCGTAGACATCTACACGCCGGGCTCGAACGCTGGCCGGCCGCTGTCGATCCTCCGATCGTTTGCAGCGCCCGATCCCGTGGTCGCGAACGACGCCACCGCGCTCAAGGAGCGTGTCGGCTCTGCCGTTGCGGGACTGCTCGGACTGCTTGGCGTCGACGCCGATCCGATTCGCAGCCGCGAATTCATTCTGCTCTCCGCCCTGCTCGACGCCGCTTGG
This sequence comes from Pseudomonadota bacterium, assembly GCA_026398785.1. Lineage (GTDB taxonomy): Bacteria > Pseudomonadota > Gammaproteobacteria > Steroidobacterales > Steroidobacteraceae > RPQJ01. Next base: position 226 of record JAPLSF010000097.1, read on the forward strand.
CGCAAAGGCGAGAGCCTCGACCTCGCCGCCCTGATCCGGTCGGTGCAGAAGCCGCCGTTCGACAACGTAGGCGTCTTCGACGTCGACAGTTTTTTCCCGGCGAAAGACCGCACGGAGCTCGCGCTCCGCATCAACGGCCTGCTGGCATCTCCTGGGTTCGAGGCCTGGCTCGCCGGCGACGCGCTCGACATCCAGTCGCTGCTCTACGACGCGCACGGCAAGCCGCGCATCGCGATCATCTCGATCGCCCATCTGAACGACGCCGAACGCATGTTCGTCGTGACGCTGGTCGCCAACGAGCTCGTCGCGTGGATGCGCCGCCAGTCCGGCACGACCAGCCTGCGCGCGATCGTCTACATGGACGAGGTGTTCGGCTTCTTCCCGCCGAGCGCCATGCCGCCGTCCAAGATGCCGATGCTGACGCTGATGAAGCAGGCGCGCGCGTTCGGCCTCGGCGTCGTACTGGCGACGCAGAATCCCGTCGACCTCGACTACAAGGGCCTGGGCAACGCCGGCACCTGGTTCATCGGCCGCCTGCAGACGGAGCGCGACAAAGCACGCGTGATCGAAGGACTGCTCGGCAGCGATGCGGCCGGTGGCATGGACAAGTCGCAGCTCGAAGCGGCGATGTCGAGCCTGCCGCAGCGCACCTTCCTGATGCGGAACGTGCACGACGCAGCGCCCGTGCTGCTGCGCACACGCTGGGCACTTTCGTACCTGCGCGGTCCGCTGACTTCAGCCGAGATCGCAAAACTGGCTGCGTCAGATGGAGAAAGATCCACTCCGCCTGCACAGACGCCGAAAACGGAGACGGCACCTGCCGCCACACCACGCGCGCCGGCGATGGCGTCCGGCAGTCGCCCCATCGTCCCAGCGGGCGTGCCGGAGAAATTCCTGGCGGCCGCAGGCAACCAGGGCGTCGAGTACGAGCCGCGCATCGGCGCACGCGTGCGTGCGCACTTCGTCGACGCGAAGGCTGGACTCGATGCATGGGAAAGCTGGTACTACCTCGCACCGCTGACCGCGCAGGGTCCCGACTGGGAGGCCGCCGAAATCTGCAACGCGGACGCCATCCAGCTGCTCGACGCGCCGGCTCCCAACGCGACTTTTGCAGGCTTGACCGGCAGTGCCATCGCGGCCAAGGCCTTTGCGCAGCACGGCAAGTCGCTGGCGGATCACGTCTACCGCACCGCCTCGCTGTCGATCATGCGGTGCCCCGACCTCAAGCTGACGTCTGCACCAGGCGGTAGCGAAAGTGAATTCCGGGCCCACCTGGCCCAGGCCGTGCGCGAGAAGCGCGACGCAGCCGTCGATGCCTTGCGCGGGAAATACGCGTCGAAGCTCGACACGGCCGAGGACCGGGCGCGCAGGGCCGAGCAGAAACTCGTGCGTGAACAAGAACAGGCGAGCCAGCAGACGATGTCCTCCGCGCTCAGCGTGGGGGGCAGCCTGCTCGGTGCGCTGTTCGGCGGCCGCCGCAGCAGCGCGTTCGGCAAAGCGTCGTCCGCCGCGAGGAGCGTGGGCCGCATCGGCAAGGAGCGGACCGACGTCACGCATGCCGAAGCCGACTTGACGGCGCTGCAACAGCAGCACGCCGCGCTGGAGGCGGAGCTGGCCGACGAGATCGCGGCACTCGAATCGAAGTTCGACGCCGGTGCGATCGCCGTGGAACAGTCGGAGATCAAGGCCCGCAAGTCCGACACCGAAGTGACGGATCTGGCGCTCGTCTGGCAGCCCGCTTGACGTAGAATCAGTCTGGTTCGCCCTACCCCGAGTGACAGCGATGGACGACCTGATCCGCAAGATCACCAAAGACCTGGACGTCTCCAGGGACCAGGCCCGCGGTGGCGTCGTGGCACTGCTGCGTGCCGGCCAGCAGAACCTGAGCCCGACGGACTTCAAGGCGTTCGTCGCCGACGTCCCCGGCGCCGACAAGCTGCTCAAGAACGCCCCGCCGCCCAGTGCCCTGAGTTCGCTTGCCGGCGGCATCGGCTCGTTGTTCGGTGGCAGGAAATCGGCCGCCGGGCGCTGGGCGGGCCTGGCCACATCGTTCGCGGAACTCGGCGTCGACATCGAGACCGCGAAGAAATTCGGGCCGATCGTGATCGAGCACGTCCGCGAGCACGGCGGCGAAGACCTGGTTGACAAGATCCGCGTCGCCCTCAAGATCTGACGGCCGCACGGCCGGACCTGACGCATGAATCGACTGAAACTGCCCCTCGCGGGTCGACTGCGAACGGGCGTTGCTCCCGCGCTGCTACTCATGGCGGCGGCGCTCGCGCTCTCCTCCTGCTCGAAACCCACCAACCGCGAACTGCAGCCTGGCAGCTACCGCGCCACCCTCGAGCTGCCCGGCAAGAAGTCCGTGCCGTTCGGACTCGACGTGGCGCAGGAAGAATCCGGCAAGGTGCTGTACGTCAGCAACGGTGACGAGCGCATCCGGCTCGACGAAGTGCAGGCGACTCCGGGCCAGCTGCAAGCGCGGTTCCCAGGTTACGAGACGATCCTCACGGCCAAGGTGACCGGCGACGAACTGACCGGCGATGTCGCGCTCGTCCACGCAGACGGCAAGGTGCTGGCACTGCCGTTCACGGCGCAACTCGGTGAAACCTGGCGCTTCTACCCCGACGCCTTGTCGAACAACGCCGATTTCGCAGGACGATGGGACGTGACGTTCACGGACGGCGGCGGCCGTCGGACTTCCGGCGTCGCCACGTTCGACCAGAGTTTCGAAGACGTGACGGGTACGGTGCAGATGCCCACCGACGACCAGCGTTTTCTGGCCGGCGAGGCCCATGACGAGGAGCTGCGACTGTCACGTTTCGATGGCGGTGCGGTCGTGCTCTACGAAGCGAAGCTCAACGCCAGAGGCGAGCTCGTTGGTGAAACGTGGTCGGACCGCGGCGGCTCGCAGCGCTTCGTCGCGACCCGCAATCCCGACGCTGCGATCGATGCGGCGGCGCTCGCTTCGCATCTGCGCAATCCCGAAGCGCCATTCACGTTCGCGTTCATGGACCTGGACGGCAGGACGGTGTCGACCAGCGATCCGCGTTTCAAGGACAAAGTGCTGCTGGTCACGCTCGCTGGCAGCTGGTGCCCCAACAGCCACGACGAAGCACGGTTGCTGGTGCAGCTCGACCGCCAGTACCGGTCGCGAGGACTCGAGATCGTCAGCCTGATGTTCGAGCAGCACGCGGATTGCAAGCGTGCAGTTGCCGCCGTGCAGCGTTTCCGCACGGCGTACGGCATCGGCTACCCGACCTTGATTGCGGGTACAGCTGACAAGATGAAAGCTGCGGCCGCGCTGCCGCAGCTCGACGCCGTGCTCGCTTACCCGACTGCAATCTTCATCGACCGCACGGGCCGCGTGCGCAAGATTCACACCGGATTCGCGGGGCCGGCCACGGGTATGCAGCACGACCTGCTGGCCCACGAGTTCACCGATACGATCGAGACCCTGCTCGGGGAGGGCGGGGCAGTCCCGGAGCGCTCGACAGTCTCGAACTCCGCCGCACCTTGATGAGGCTGCCCGGGCGACATCTGCCCGGATGACCGTCGCGATCAGTCCCTGAAGTTGGTGAACTGCAGCGGCAGGTCGTGCTCGCCCTTTTTCACCAGCGCGATCGCATCCTGGAGGTCGTCGCGGTTCTTGCCGGTCACCCGCACCTGCTTGTCCTGCAGCGCCGCCTGCACCTTGAGCTTCGAGTCCTTGATCTGGCGCTGGATCTTCTTGCCCAGCTCCGTCTCGATCCCCTCGCGCAACGTGACGATCTGCTTCGCTGTCTGGCCCGTGATCACCGGCTCGTCGATCTTCAGACAGGCCACGTCGATGCCGCGCTTGGCGAGCTTGAGCTTCAGTATTTCGATCATTTGTTTAAGTTGAAAATCGGCTGGCGCCGACATGGTAATGACATGTTCTTTCAACTCAAACTTGGCATTCGTCCCTTTGAAGTCGAAGCGTTGGCCAACCTCGCGCGAGGCCTGGTCCACGGCGTGGATCACTTCGTTCATGGGGATTTCGGACACGATGTCGAACGAGGGCATGGGTGGGCTCGGGGCGTTGGAACAGGCCGTAAGCCTAACTTGCTGGAGGCCCAGCGAGACAGGTCCTGCGCCCCTTGATGCGTACTCTACTTAATACGAATGCTAATGATTCGCATTGACATCTAATAGAGGCTTTAGCAAAGTCGAGGTCGACAACGAATCACAACTATCGGACCCGTCATGCACAACCTCGTACGCGCGGCCGCCTCGCCTTCGCATCGCGCCCCCCAAGCATTCGCGCATCGCTCCGCGCTACTCGGACTGGCCGTGACCGCCGCCCTGGTCGCTGCGACCACCGCTCGAGCCGATAGCGCCTTGCCGTCCGAAAGCGATGGGCTGGAACCCGTCATAACCGTGATCGGTGACCGGATCCGGCTCGACTCGATCCCGGGATCGGCCACGATCATCGACGCGGAGATCCTCACCGAGTCCCGCGTCTTCACCATCAACGAAGCGATGCGCAAAGTCCCCGGCGTGTTCGCGCGCGATGAGGAAGGCCTCGGCCTGCGGCCGAACCTGGGGGTTCGCGGCCTGAACCCGACACGTTCGGGCAAGGTGCTATTGCTCGAAGACGGCATTCCCATCGCCTATGCCCCGTATGGCGACAACGCCACCTACTACCACCCGCCGATCGATCGCTTCGAACGCATCGAAGTCCTCAAAGGCTCGGGGCAGATCGCCTACGGGCCGCACACCGTCGGCGCGGTGATCAATTACATCACGCCGGCGGTGCCGAACGACCGCGCGGGCCGGCTCGTCGCATCGATCGGCAACAAGGACTTCCGCGAGATCCACGGCCAGGTGGGAGACAGGTTCGGCGACACGGGGTTCATCGCGCAAGGCACGTACAAGGAGACCGACGGGGCGCGCGACAACATGCACTTCGAGGTCGGCGACCTGAACCTGAAGGTGGTGCACGAGTTCAGCGAGCGGCAGGCCGTCACTTTTCGTGCGAGCTACTACGACGAAACCTCGCAGGTGACGTACTCGGGGCTCACGCTCGCCGAGTGGCAGGCCGACCCGTACCAGAACCCGTTCAGATACGACGAAATGGACGCGCAGCGTTTCGGCACGTCGGCCACGCACCGCTTCGAACTGAGTCCCGCGGCAACCTTCACCACCAACGCCTACTACACGTACTTCAATCGCGACTGGTGGCGGCAGTCGAGCAATTCGGCGCAGCGCCCGAACGATGTCAGCGATCCGGCGTGCGCCGGTATGTCGAATCTCTACACGACGTGCGGTAACGAAGGCCGCCTGCGTCAGTACTGGACGGCTGGCCTCGAGCCGCGGGTCGCGGTGGAGCACGGGCTGTTCGGCGTCGACAACGTCACCGAAGCGGGCATTCGCTATCACGTCGAGGACCAGTTCCGCGTGCAGGCGAACGGTGACAGCCCGACCTCGCGCGAGCCTGGCACCGGGCGCAATGCCGGCATCCGCGAGGACAGCGACCGCTCGGTCGAAGCGATGTCGGCCTTCGTGCAGAACCGCTTCGACTTCGGCCGCTGGACGGTCACGCCCGGCGTGCGTTTCGAGCACGTCGATTACGAACGCACGGACAACCTGACGGGCGCCACTGGCAAGTCGACCATCGACGAAGTCGTGCCGGGCATTGGCGCGACCGTCGAGGTGCTGCCGGAAACAGTGGTGTTCGGGGGCGTGCACCGTGGCTTCGCGCCCCCGGGCGTTGCTGACATCGTCACCGCCGCGGGTGGCAGCGTCGATCTCGACGCTGAGCTCTCGTGGAACTACGAACTCGGCGTGCGGGCCAATCCGCGCGACGGGCTCTCGTACGAAGCCACGCTCTTCCGCATGGACTTCGAAAACCAGATCGTGCACGCGAGCGTCGCAGGCGGCTCGGGCGCGGCACTCACCAGTGCTGGCGAAACCTTGCAGCAGGGTCTCGAGCTATCGGGTAATGCGTCGAGCACGGGCTTCGTCGAATGGCCGGTCGAAGTCTTCACGCGTGCGTCCTACACGTGGCTCGCGGATGCGGAGTATGTCGGTGAGCGGTACAGCAACATTGCGGGCTTCAGCACCATCAGCGTGACGGGCAATCGCCTGCCGTACGCGCCCGAGCACCTGCTCTCCGGCACGGTCGGTGTGCGCACCAGCTTTGGACTCGAGGTCGCACTCGAAGGCGTCTACACCAGTTCGGCATTCACCGACGACCTCAACACTGTCGCAGTCATCGCCAACGGACAGCGCGGTGAAATGCCCGGATACACGGTCTGGAACCTGACGGCCAATTACGACTTGCCCTTCTGCGACTGCACCGTGTTTGCGACTGCAAAGAACCTCGGCGACACGCTGTACGTGGCCGACATGAGTCGTGGGCTGATTCCGGGGATGCCGCGCCTGGTGCAGGCGGGGTTCGAGCTGCGGTTCTAGGGGTTGGGGCATTTTGGTATAGAAACCCCGGCGCGAGGCCGGGGTCACGGGCGCGATGGTTCACGCCAACCTGAAAGCAAGGAACCTCACTTCTTCGGATCGTCTCCGCCAGCCCAGGTCAGGAACAGCCAGCGGCCGCCTTCCTTGA
>JAPLSF010000372.1 GCA_026398785.1 Pseudomonadota bacterium
AGCACCAGGCCGAGCGGCACCATCAGGTAGAGGATCTCCATCTAGGCCGCTCCTGCCGGTCGAGCATCCGTCCAGCGCGGGGTTGCCACTGTCGTCGTGCGACGCGCAACACGCGTCGCATTCAGCACCACGAACACCGAACTCAGCGACATGCCAATCGCCGCGAGCCACGCCGGCACCAGGCCGAGTGCGGCGAGCGGCAGCGCGGCCAGGTTGTAGGCGATCGACCAGGCGAGGTTCTGCTTCACGATGCGCTGCGCCTGCCGCGCCATCCGCACGATTTCGGGCAACTGGTCGAGCGAATCGCGCACCAGGATCAGGTCGGCGCTCGTCTGCGCGAGGGCCGAGCCACGGCCCATGGCGACAGCGACGTTTGCCGCCTGCAGCAATGGCGCATCGTTGATGCCGTCACCGACGGCGACGACGACCGCACCCGTGTCCTGCAGCGACTTGAGCCGTGCGACTTTCGCCTGTGGCGTCAGGCGCGCCTCGAAACGCTCGATGCCGCTGCGCGCTGCAATGTGTGCGACTGCCGCCGCAGCGTCGCCGCTAACGATTTCCGAAGCGAGGCCGAGGTCTGCAAGCTGCTTGACGCAGCCCGCTGTTTCGGTGCGCAGCGGGTCCGTGAGGCGAAAGCCCGCGAGCAATCCTTGTTCGTCACCGAGGTAGACCCAGCTTTCGGCAGCTGTCTCGGTCTTTGCGTCGTGCCCGGCAGGCATCGACAGGCCGCTTGCGAAATCCAGCGTGCCGATACGCAACCATCGCCCGTCGACCCGGCCTTCGAGGCCTGAGCCCGCCGTGACGGTCACGTCCGTTGCCGTGGACGTCGTGGCCGCGGAGGCCATGAATGCCTTGGCAATCGGGTGTTCGGACATCCGCTCGAGCGCCGCTGCCAGCGCGACACAGGGTTCTTCGCTCTCGTCGCGCAAAGGTCGAACTTCCTCGACGCGGACGAGGCCGTGCGTAAGCGTGCCGGTCTTGTCCCACAGCACGTGCGTCGCCTTCGTCAGCGATTCGAAGGCGTCGGAGTGAGCCACCAGCACGCCTCGCCGGGCGAGGTCCGCCGTGGCCGCCGCGAGCACCGCAGGCGTGGCGAGCGACAGCGCGCACGGACAAGTCACCACCAGCACGGCGAGGGTCGCGGGAAAGGCCTTCGACGGATCGACGAACCACCACACGATAAAGACTAGCGCCGAGCCGATCAGGATGCGGCTCAGGAACCAGGCGGCCGCGCGATCGGCGGCTTTGGCGAGCCGCGGCCGCTCGGCCTGTGCCCGCTCGAGCAACGCGACGATTCCGGCCAGCACGGTATTGCCGGCAACGGCTGCAACACGCACGCGCATGGGTGCGCCCAGGTTCTGCGTGCCGGCATGCACCGACGAACCTTGGGCTTTCGCAATCGCAGTCGATTCGCCCGTGAGCATCGATTCGTCGACGCGGCCTTCGGCCCCTTCGGCCACGACACCGTCGGCGGCGAACACTTCACCGGTGCGCACGAGCATCTCGTCGCCCGGCTGCAGATCGATCGCCGGCACGTCCTCGACCTGCTCGTCACGCACGCGCCGCGCGGTGACGGGAGCGAGTCGAGCGAGCGCGTCCGTGACGCTGCCCGCGCGATGGCGCGCCACCATCTCGACGTAGCGGCCGAGCGAGAGGAAGAACACGAACATCGTGACGGAATCAAAATAGACCTCGCCCTGGCCGGTCAGCGCGTTCCACACGCTCGCCACGAAGGCGATGACGATGCCCAGGGTGACGGGCACGTCCATGCTCACGCTGCGGGCCTTCAGTGCGTGCCAGGCGCCCTGGTAGAACGGCCAGCCCGCATAGAGGGCCACCGGAATCGACACCAGCATGCTGACGAGGCGGAAGAACTCGCGCATGCCAGGCTCCATGCCCGACGTGTGCGCCACGTACAGCGGCAGCGCGAACATCATCACCTGCATCATGCCGAAGCCCGCGACCGCGAGCCGCTTCAGCGCGCTGCGTCGTTCGAGCAGTGCGATCTGCTCGGCGGGTTCGCCTGCCAGCGGATGCGGCCGCAGCCCGACGTGCTCGAGCACGCGCAGCAAGTCGCCAAGCCGTACCTTCGACGGCTCCCACACCAGCCGTGCGCGGGCCGTTGCAGGATTCACGCTGACGTCGAGTACCCCGCTCTGCAGGTGCAGCGCCTTGTCGGCGAGCCAGCTGCAGGCCGAGCAACGCAGGCCTTCCAGCAGCACCGTGATTGAGCGTGCGCCGTTCGCTTCGACGCGGGTCAGGCGCTCGACGAGCTCGGGTCGGTCGTAGGCGGACCAGCGGTCTAGACGCGGCGGCTCGTCGGCCCGTGCGCCCGAGCGGTCGCGGTACCTGTAGTAGTCGTCGAGCCCGGCGCCCGTGATGAACTCTGCGACAGCCTTGCAGCCATGGCAGCAGACGGGTTCTTCACGTGAGTCGATGCGTGCGTGAATGCGCACGCCGGCCGGGATGGGCTCGCCGCAATGAAAGCAAGCAGAGCCCGGCCCCGCCGTCATGGGCTCCGCGGAGCGTCCTCGCCGCAGACCATCGTGGCGCCGTCACGGACACAGTCCTTGCGGACGAGAATGTCGGGATGGGTGATCGCGAGGTACAGCGTGATGAAGCCGCCAATCACTGCACTTGCCGGCAGGAAGATGAGCATCCACGGATAGAACTGACGGTACCAGGGGCGCTCGGTCGGGGTGCTCATGGGGCGCAGCCTATCAGTTCGTGGGAGCGAGGAAACGGGCCTTGCCCGTCGCAACGAGTGCGCGCTCGTCGAGCGTGCGGATCGTGAAATGGATGTCCGATCCGCCCTGCAGCTCGCCGCGCGGTACGCGCAAACGGACCGCGACGCTCTGCACGTCACCGGCGCCGACCTCGACTTCGTCCGTACCGTAATCGACCTGCAGACCGGGCAGGCCGTCCGCGCTGATCGAGAACTCGTGCTCTTCGTCGTCCTTGTTCAGGATCTTCACGTTGTACACGTTCTCGATCATGCCGCCAGGCAGCTCGCGGAACAGCGCGTTGCGATCGCGGATGACGTCGACGGCGACGACGTTGCGATGCGTGATCGTGTAAGCGAAGCCGGCAATCAGCACGGTGATCAGCGAGGCGTAGACGATCGTACGCGGCCGCAACACATGCTTCGCCTTGCCCTCGAGGCCGTGCTGCGTGTCGTAACGGATCAGGCCCTTCGGGTAGCCGACTTTCTCCATGACCTCGTCGCACGCGTCGATGCAGGCAGCACACGCGATGCATTCGTACTGCAAGCCCTTGCGGATGTCGATGCCGGTCGGGCAGACCTGCACGCAGACCGTGCAGTCGACGCAATCGCCGAGGTTCGCAGCCTTGTGGTCGGTGCCCTTCTTGCGTGCGCCGCGCGGCTCGCCCCGCTTCTCGTCGTACGTGATGATCAGCGTGTCCTTGTCGAACATCGCGCTCTGGAAGCGCGCGTATGGACACATGTACTTGCAGACCTGCTCGCGCATGAAGCCCGCGTTGACGTAGGTAGCGCCGCCGTAGAACAGCACCCAGAACGTTTCCCACGGGCCGGTCGAGAAGGTCACGATCTTGCCGGCGAGTTCGGTGATCGGCGTGAAGTAGCCGACGAACGTGAAGCCGGTCCACAGCGCGAAGGCGAACCAGAGGAAGTATTTCGTGCCCTTGCGCAGGATCTTTGCGCCGCTCAAGGGCGCCCTGGCGAGCTTCATCTGCTGCGTGCGGCTGCCTTCCACCCAGCGTTCGATCCAGACGAAGGTCTCGGTCCAGACCGTCTGCGGGCACGCATAGCCGCAGAACAGCCGTCCGGCGAGCGCTGTGAAGAAGAACAGCGCGAGGGCCGCGATGATCAGCAGCCAGGTCAGGAAATAGAAATCCTGCGGCCAGAGCGTCAGGCCGAAGATGTGGAACTTGCGTGCGGGCAGGTCGAACAGCACAGCCTGGCGTTCGCCCCAGCGTATCCACGGCAGCACGTAGTAGAGGCCGAGCAGCGCGAAGACCGCATAGACACGGAGCCGCTGGAAGCGGCCCTTGATTTCACGAGGATAGATGTTCTGGCGGGCCGCGTACAGCTCGCCGTCGACGGGGGCTTGGACTTCGGTCATTCGGGACTCCGAGTCCCGTCGTCAGTCCCCTCGTCTGCCGGTTCGGGATGTGCTGTTCGCACCAG
>JAPLSF010000224.1 GCA_026398785.1 Pseudomonadota bacterium
GGCGGGGGACTACAAGTCGCGCACGCCCGTCTTCGAGGTACGCACGGAATACAATCCCGAACGACGCACGGCTGTGCAGATCGTGCCGGCCTTGATCGGCGTGATCCTCAACATGACCATGGTGATCTTCACGGCTGCAGCAATCGTGCGCGAACGCGAGCGCGGCAACCTCGAGCTGCTGATCGCAACGCCGATCCGTTCCTGGGAACTCATGGCCGGCAAGCTGATACCCTACGTGCTGATCGGGCTGATCCAGACGACGCTGATCCTGACGGTTGGCGCGCGGATCTTCGACGTCCCGATCAACGGCAGCCTGCTCGATCTCTACCTGGCGGCGGCGCTGTTCATCGCAGCCACGCTGACGCTCGGCCTGGTGATTTCCACGTTCGCACGCACGCAGTTCCAGGCATTCCAGATGTCGTTCCTGACGCTGCTGCCGTCGATCCTGCTCTCAGGCTTCGTGTTTCCGTTCGACGGCATGCCGCCGCTGGCGCGAATGATCGCGCAGGTGCTGCCGCTCACGCATTTCGTGGAAATGATCCGTGGCATCCTGCTGCGTGGCGCCCCGCTTTCGGCGATGCAGGTGCCGGCGCTGAAGCTGGGGGTGTTCCTCGTGATCGCGCTCGCGATTGCGACGCTCAGGTTCCGCAAGCGTCTCGATTGACCCACGCATGACCAGTCGCAGTTGCGGGCGCGGGTTCCGGTGTTTCCTCCGGCTCGCGGCAAGGGAGACACGCGAGCCGGAGGAAACACCGGAACCCGTGCCCGGTGCGACGCGGCTGACGGCGCACTTGCGGCATGCGTTGCGCTGCGAAAACGCCGGGCGACGACTTACCCGCCGGACTCGTCCTGGCGTACTCTGCCAGCCTTGCCTGCATTGAGCGATGGTCTTCGCCCTCGCGTCCGCAGGCACAGGGGTCTTCAATGGGTTCGAGCTTCAGTCCGGCGGCCATCGTCCTTTGCGCGGTGTTCAGCCTGGTTCCCCACGGCGCACAGGCCGCGCGCAAGGATCCGGTCAGCGTCGAACCGACGCGCGTGGAACGGCAGGTTGCCGAAAAGGACCGCAAGCGCGACAAGGTCTATGGCGCGCTGTCCTATCGCCTGATCGGTCCTGCCGTCGGCGGCCGCATCACGCGGGTGTACGGCGTCGCCGGTGATCCAAAGACGTACTACCTTGCGGCGGCGCAGGGCGGCGTGTGGAAGAGCAGCAACGGCGGTCACGACTGGACGCCGCTGTTCGACGAGCAGCCGACGCAGTCGGTGGGCTCGCTCGCGGTGGCTGCGTCCGACCCCAACGTCATTTACGTCGGCTCGGGCGAAGCCAACATCCGCGGCAACGTCGCGATCGGCACTGGCATTTTCAAGTCGACCGATGCCGGCAAGACCTGGACGCAGGTATGGAGTACACGCGGCCAGATCGGCACGCTCGTCATCCATCCCGGCAATCCCGACATCGCGTATGCGGCCGTGCTGGGTTCGCCGTTTGGCCCGAATGCGGAGCGGGGCGTCTACCGCACCGTCGACGGCGGGCACAGCTGGCAGCGCGTGCTGTACAAGAACAGCGACACCGGCGCGTCCGACATCGCGATGGACCCTTCAAATCCGCGCATCCTGCTCGCCGGCCTCTGGCAGGCGCGGCGCACACCCTGGAGCATGACGAGCGGTGGCCCCGGTAGCGGCCTGTATCGGTCGGTCGACGGTGGCGACCACTGGACGCAGATCGCCGGCGACGATTTTCCGAAGGACACCGTCGGCAAGGTCGGGGTCGCCTTTGCGCCGTCCGACAGCCACCGTGCCTATGCGCTGATCGAGGCAGAAAAGGGTGGGCTGTTCCGCTCCGACGACAACGGCGAGACCTGGTCGCTCGTCAATGAATCGAACACGCTGAGCCAGCGCGCCTGGTACTACTCGACCATCACTGTCGATCCGCACGATCCGGATACCGTGTATTTCCCGCAGGTCAACCTGTTGCGCAGCATCGACGGCGGCAAGACAGTGCAGTCGATCCAGGACAAGCTGCACCACGGCGACAACCACGACCTGTGGATCGATCCGCGCGATCCGCTGCGCATGATCGACGGCAACGACGGCGGCGTGGACGTCACCACCGACGGCGGCAAGACCTGGTCCTCGCCGCCCCTGCCGCTCGCGCAGTTCTACAACATCGACGTCGACAACCGTGTGCCGTATCACGTGGGCGGCACGATGCAGGACTGGGGCACGGCGTCAGGTCCGTCGCGCGCACTGAACGAAAGCGGCAACGTCCCTGGCCTGTGGCTGCACGTGGGCGGCGGCGAGGCTGGCGATTTCGTGTACGACCCGACCGAGACGGGACATATCTACGCGGGCGAATACGGTGGCTACCTGTCGCACTACGTCGAAGGCAGCGCGCAGAACCGCAACATTTCGGTGTACCCGTTCGACCCGTCGGGGCACGGCGCGGTCGACCTGAAGTACCGGTTCCAGTGGACGGCGCCGCTTGCGACCTCACCGCACGATCCCAAGGTGCTCTATCACGGCGCGAACGTGCTGTTCCGCACGCGCGACCGCGGCGTCACCTGGGAGCAGATCAGCCCCGACCTGACCCGCGACGACAAGTCGAAGCAGCAGTGGTCGGGCGGTCCGATCACCGGCGACAACACCGGTGTCGAGGTGTACGACACGATCTTCGCGATCGCGGAATCGCCACTCGCCGCCGGCACGATCTGGGCCGGCAGCGACGACGGGCTGGTGTCGATCACGCGCGACAATGGCGCCAACTGGAGCACTGTCACGCCGCCGGGCCTGCCGGCGTGGGCCAAGGTCGAGTGCATCACGCCTTCGGACCCTGAGGATCCGAACTTCGTCTACCTCGGCACCGAGCACGGTATGTACATTTCGCGTGATTCCGGCGCCAGCTTTGAACCCTTGAAGCTCAACCTGCCGGCGGTCGCGGTCACCGACATCGAAACGCGTCATGGCGACCTGGTGCTCGGCACGCGCGGCCGCGGCATCTGGGTGCTCGAGGACCTGGCGGCGCTGCGCGAAGCCACGCCGGCCGCGCGCAACAGCGACCTGCAGTTGTTCTCGAGCAAGCCGGCATACCGCTTCCGCAACGAATACCGCTGGTCCGAGGAAGGCGGCCTGAAGGATCCGCCGATCGGCGCGCAGATCAGCTACTGGCTGAAGTCGAAGCCCGCAGGCGACCTGTCGCTGCAAATCTTCGATGCGCAGGGTCGCAAGGTGCGCACGCTGAGCAGCGTCAAGAAGGAGGCGCAATACGAAGCGGACGATCCGGACCAGCCGACCGAAGCGCCCGAACCCGAACTCACCAAGGACGCGGGCTTCAATCGCATCGTCTGGGACCTGCGTCACGACGGCGCACGCCGCCTGGAGAAGGCAAAGATCGATGCCGGCGAACCCGAGGTCGGTCCGATGGTGGTGCCGGGCCGCTACACGCTCAAGCTCATGGTCGGCGCGCCGGGCTCGCAGCAACTGACCGCCTCGCGCGACATCGAAGTGCTGGCGGATCCGCGTGCCGGCGTGAGCGAGGCGGATATCCGCGCCAGCGTCGACTTCACCCTGGCGACGCGAGACGCGATGAACCACACCCTCGATGCGATCGAGAACGTCCGCGCGGCGCGCGAGCAGGCCGATGAGTTGGGCGCACGGCTTGCGCAGGACCGTACGCAGGCAGACCTGATTGCGCAGGCCGCTGCTTTGAGCAAGCGCTGCGAGGCGATCGAGGCGCGCCTGCACAATCCCAAAGCCGAAGTGGTCTACGACATCCTCGCGCAGAAAGGCGGCGCGCAGTTGTATTCGCAGATTTCGTTCCTGTCCGCGGCCACCGGTGCGGCAAGCTCCGACTATCCGCCGCCACAGGGATCGCGCGAACGACTGGCCGCGCTCGATGCGGAAGTCGCGGCATTAAGCAGCGAGGTGCAGGGGTTGCGCACGAACGAGATCGCACGGCTCGAAGCCGCGCTGAACGCGAAGGGCATTCCGCGGATCCTGCTGCCGCACTAGCCAACTAGCGAGACACGGCGCGTTTCGGAGCATGCGGCCGATCCGGGGCCTTTCCCCGAGCTTGGAAAGGCAGACACGCGCTCGGGGAAAGGCCCCGGATCGGCCGCATGTGCCGCGGCGCCGCTGCGTCGACGGCCCGGAGGGGCCTGGTCGTGCGATACGGCCACAGCAACTGGGTGAGCCAGAGACAGCAGCGCAGACATTCGCGTAAGCGTGAAACCGGCCAAGAACATTCCGAATCAGTCTTCTAGAATTCGTCCGACGCCAGCGTTGACGGGTCTGGGCCAGGTCCGGCATAAGCTTGGGCGAAGGTGAGCCTGAAATCTGGTTGAGAACGGAGGAAGACAAGTCATGACCGAGGTACGCAGGGCAGTTCTGGCAGGCTCAGCGACGGCTGCATTCGCGGCGACAGTCCTCATCGCCGGCACCGCCCAGGCCGGCGGGCTGCTGCTCTACGAGTTTGGCACGGCCGAACCGGGTCTGGCGGCGGCGGGCTATG
>JAPLSF010000130.1 GCA_026398785.1 Pseudomonadota bacterium
CAGGCCACGAGAACGAATGCGAACAGCAGGATGCCGGCAAGGCGGCCCAGTGAGAAGTTCATCGTGCGTCACCTGCAAGGTAATCGATTTCGTGCTGCGCCAGCGCGCGATCGGCGGCCAGGCGCAGGTGTTTCATCCGGGCTTCGAGCGTGAGCCGGCGAGCCATGACGACCTCGTCGATCATCGCGCGATTGGAGCGCCAGCCGAGCAGCGCCGCGGTCACCGACTGGTCGGCCAGCGGCAACAGGTCCGTCTCGTAGAAGCGCTCGAGCTCGGCCGTGCGGTGAGCGGTGTTCCATGCCTCCGCCAGCATCGCCTGCATTTCACGCTGATGATCTTCGTGTTTGTCGTCGAGACCCTGCGCTTCCAGCCTGGCGGCGCTGACCGCTCGATCCTGGCGATCGCCGCGGAAAAGCGGCAGGCCCACGCTGAACATCGCGCTCATCATGTCCGGCCGGGACATGCCGTCCGGCGCGTTCTGCCGGAAGCCGTAACTGACGTCGAGCATCCACGCGGGCTTGCGCAGTTCGCGCGCCACGTCCGCCGCCGTGTGAGCAGCGTCGATGCGACGCATGTAATCGAGTTGCGCCGGATGTTCGGTGAGCCGCGCCTCGAGCGTCGCGAGCGGCTCGAGCTCCGCCCGTGGCGAGAGTCCCTCCGGCTGCGCGCGTGCGGCCTCGTCGGCGCCGAGCCAGAATGACAACTGCGAGCGGTACATCGCCTCGTCGCGATCGAGGTCGAGTTGCTGCTCGCGCAGCATCGCGGCGTCGAGACCGGCCTGCAGCACGTCGAGTTGTTTGCCCTCGCCGGCCGCGTACCTGGCTCGCGCGGACTGGCGCATCTGCTCGACCCAACTCGTCTGTTC
The DNA here is from genome assembly GCA_026398785.1 of Pseudomonadota bacterium. Classification (GTDB taxonomy): domain Bacteria; phylum Pseudomonadota; class Gammaproteobacteria; order Steroidobacterales; family Steroidobacteraceae; genus RPQJ01. The sequence goes on from JAPLSF010000130.1 coordinate 866, forward strand.
AATGAGCAGCGCCTTCGCGGCGCCAACGTAGGCCAGTTGCGTCCAGAGCTTGCGTACCTCGCGCCGCACGATCCGCTCGCGGTCGAGCGCGGTCGCGTCCATGGCTGTCGCGAGTTGCTCCATCTGCTTGCGCGAAAGGCGGCGTGACTTGCCGGGCTGGAATTCCTGGACGACGCCCACTTCGAGCATCGTCATGTCTTCTGCGTCGAGGCTGAAGGAGTCCACCGGCACGTTGACCGCGCCGACCCGCAATTGGGGATCCATCAATTCGCCGTCCATGACAGCGCGCTCGCGCATCGCGGCGCCTTGCGCACGCATCTCGCGCAGCATCGCGTCGCGGTCGACGGCGATGCGTTCGGATTCGGCCAGGGTGAGCCCTGCGGCCACGGCCTGCGACGGCAACGACCCGCCGGCGAGCGCCAATGCGAGCGCCAATACGCCCGCGAAACGATTGGGGAACAGGAACATGCACGCACTCCGGATGGTCACAGCGCACCAGCGGACGAGCCGCTGGCGGTCAGACGACGACGGGAGTGGGGGCTACTTCAGGAACCGGCAGAAACTGACGGCGAGCGAAGTGCACGGCGCCGGAGCGGGGGCCAGCGTGGTGGTCCAGTCCGATGCGAATTGCGCCACATCGGCCGCGACGAAAAGCACGTGCGTCGGCGGCGGTACCAGCAAGGCCGCGGCCAATCCCACACGCAGGTCCACTTGCGGATCATGCGGGAACGAGCAGACAGCCTGGTCGACACCCGGTGCCGACTGCGGCGGCGGGCAATACCGGCAGTGCTCACCCGGCGCCATCACCATGCCGTCCGGCATGGACGCCAGAGCCGGTGCCGGGTCGATCATCGCCAAGGCAGCCATCCCCGACGCGGAATCGAGCGCCATCACGCACGGGGCCGCCGCAAACTGCAGCCACGTCAGGCAGAACGCCGCCAGCACGACCCGCGACAGGGCGCGCTGCTTGCGACGGAACCAGTGGAGGCCTGCGG
>JAPLSF010000018.1 GCA_026398785.1 Pseudomonadota bacterium
TTCGCAACGCACCTCGACCTGGCCGAATTCCTCGACCATCGAGTCGACCTCGTCGCGGCCCAGCGCCCGCAACATGTTCTCGACGCGCTCGCGCGAGCAGCGGCAGCGGAAGAACACCGGCGTCGACTCGAACATCCGCACATCGTCTTCGCTGAACAGGCGGCGCAGCAGCTTCTGGTCATCAAGCTCGGCCAGCTCGGCGCCCGTGACCGTGTCCGCCACCAGTTGCACGCGACGCCACGCGTCTTCGAGTTCGTCCTCCGGCACGGCCTGTCCGCCGGACTCGGTCACGCCGGGAGACTTCGACGTCACGGGCAGACGTTGCAGCAACAGCCCGCTGACGTTCTCACCGTCCGCATGCAGCCAGAGCCGCGTGGGCAACTGCTCGGAGCTTTCGAAGTACTCGCGCAGGCAGTCGCTCATCGACGCGCCGGCGAGCGGCACGACACCCTGGTAGCGATTCGCAGCGCCTTCGTTCTCGACCGTAACTGTAAGCGTGCCATCACCCGACAGTTCGCGCAGATCCTCGGTGGCGGGCGGCTCACGGAACCGGGCGACGGCACGCAGGGCAAGCCCTTCCGTGCATTCGACGACCATCAGGTGCATCGGGCCTGCGCCGCGCAGCTGCAGCGTGAGCAACCCGTGGAACTTGAGCGTCGACGCGAGCAATGCCGCGGCCGCAACCGCTTCACCGAGCGTGTCGCGGACGTGCTCCGGGTAGTCGTGGTGCTCCATCATGGCTTTCCACGCTGGTCCGAGATGCGCGAGCTGGCCGCGGAACGGATACCGCTCGAAGACGAACCGACGCAGCGTGTCGACTTCAGCCATCGAGCGATCAGGCGACGCGAACCGGAATCTTCAACGTGCGGATCTTCTCCGCCCATTCGGCCGGCGCGGTGTTGTGCACCGAGATGCCCTGCGCGTCGACCGCCACCGTGACCGGCATGTCCTTCACCTCGAACTCGTAGATCGCTTCCATGCCAAGCTCTGCGAACGCCACCACGCGCGCCGCGCGGATCGCCTTCGACACGAGGTAGGCGGCGCCGCCCACGGCCATCAGGTAAGCCGCCTGGTGCTTCCTGATCGACTCGATCGCCACTGGCCCGCGCTCGGACTTGCCGATCATGACGATGAGACCCGTCTTCTCCAGCATCATGTCCGTGAACTTGTCCATGCGCGTGGCCGTGGTCGGGCCAGCGGGACCCACGACTTCGTCGCGCACCGGATCGACGGGACCGACGTAATAGATCGCACGGTTCGTGAAGTCGACGCCGGGCGGCAGGCCCTGCCCGCTCGCGAACAGGTCGGCGATGCGCTTGTGCGCGGCGTCGCGGCCCGTGAGCATCTTGCCGTTCAGCAACAGCGTCTCGCCCGGCTTCCAGCTCGCGACTTCGGCGCGCGTGAGCGTGTCGAGATTGACCCGCTTCGAACTACCGCCCGCGGTCCAGGCGACTTTCGGCCACTGCTCGAGCGAGGGCGGCTCGAGCACTGCGGGTCCGCTGCCGTCGAGGACGAAGTGCGCGTGGCGTGTGGCCGCGCAGTTCGGGATCATCGCGACCGGCTTCGACGCCGCGTGCGTCGGGAACAGCCTGAGCTTCACATCCAGCACGGTCGTGAGCCCGCCGAGACCCTGCGCGCCGATGCCGAGCGCGTTGACCTTCTCGTACAGCTCGATGCGCAGCTCTTCCGCCTTGTCGCGCGGTCCGCGCTCCAGCAGTTCGTGCATGTCGAGCGGCTCCATCAGCGATTCCTTCGCCAGCAGCATCGCCTTCTCGGCCGTGCCGCCCACGCCGATGCCCAGCATGCCGGGCGGGCACCAGCCGGCGCCCATCGTCGGCACCGTCTTCAGCACCCAGTCCACGATCGAATCGCTCGGGTTCAGCATCACGAACTTCGACTTGTTCTCGGAACCACCGCCCTTCGCGGCCACCGTCACTTCGACCTCTGCACCCGGCACCAGCTCGACGTGGAACACGGCGGGCGTGTTGTCTTGCGTGTTCTTGCGCGCGAACAGCGGGTCGTCGACGACCGATGCGCGCAGCTTGTTGTCGGGATGGGTGTACGCGAGGCGCACGCCCTCGTTGATCAGGTCGGCCAAGCTGCGCCTGGTCCCCCAGCGCACCTCCATGCCCACCTTGAGGAACATGTTGACGATGCCGGTGTCCTGGCAGAGC
>JAPLSF010000003.1 GCA_026398785.1 Pseudomonadota bacterium
GCCGACGCCACCAAGGACGTCGTGCAGGCCACGCTGATCAAGGCGATGCGCGCGGTCGGGGACTGGCGCGGCGAGGCAGCGCTCTTTACCTGGCTGTGCCAGATCTGCCGGCGGCAGATCGCCGATCACGTGCGCAGTGAGCGTCGTTATGCCACCAAGGTCGTCCTGATCGACGACAGCGAGGAAGTCCGGGCCGCGCTTGAATCGATCGCAGCGCCATCGACCGACGACCCGCTGCACGGCGCGGATCGCGCCGAGCTCGGTCGCCTGGTGCACGCAGTGCTCGACCGGCTGCCCAGCCGGTACGGCGAAGCGCTGGAATGGAAATACGTCGAAGGCCGCTCGGTCGAGGAAATCGGCGAGCGGCTGGGCATCGGCCAGACGGCAGCGCAATCGCTGCTGGCAAGAGCCCGGATCGCTTTTCGGGAAGGGGTGGAGGCTGTGTTCGGCGCGTCGGCCGACGACGTGCTCGCCGGCCTCGAGGCATGAGAACGAAACGATGAACAATCACGAACAGAATAGCGAGCGCACTGGCGACGACGCCGATCTCGCGGCTTTGCTCCGCGCAGTCGGGCCACGCCTGCAGCCACCGGCGGACGTCGCGGCTGAAGTGCGCGCCGCCGTTGCCGCCGAATGGCATGCGACGGTCGCGGCCCGTAAACCAGTCAGGCGCCGCATCGTGCAGCCCTGGATGGCAATGGCAGCGTCGGTCGCAGCAATCGCGATCGCGGTCGGCATCGCGTTGCCGCGGTTGAATGGCGCGGGCGACCCGGTGGCCTTCGTTGCCCGCGTGTCCGGCGCGGCCGCAGTTCGTCATTCGGCAGATGGCGCGTGGCAACCGCTGGCGGCCGGTTCGAGCATTGGCCCCAGCGATGAAATCCGCACGGAGGTTGCCGGCCGAGTCGCATTGCGTCGCCCTGACGGTCTCGAAGTGCGCCTCGATGCGGCCACGCAACTCGCATTCAACAATGACGAACGCGCGTCGCTCGCGACGGGCAGTGTCTACGTCGACGCGGGCGCACCCGGTTCAGGCAGTGACGCGTTCGTGATCGGCACGCCTTACGGCGACGTACGACACCTCGGCACGCAATACGTCGCTGCGGTCAAGGACGGCATGCTGCAGGTGGACGTGCGCGAAGGCAGTGTCTCGATCGACAAGGGCCAGACACCCGCCGTGGCTCGTGCCGGTGAATCCTTGACGGTAGCGCGCGATGGCGCCGTGAGCCGTTCGCAGCTCGACGTGTACGGCGAATCCTGGCGCTGGGCCGAGTCCGTCGCGCCCGAATTTGTCATCGAAGGACGCTCACTCGACGAATTCCTCACCTGGGCAGGCCGCGAGACGGGCCGCAAGATCGTCTACACCTCGGCCGAGGCCGCACTTGAAGCCGAATCGACGCAGCTGAAAGGATCGGTCGCGGGCCTGGCACCCGAAGCGGCGGTCGCCGCCGTGTTCGCCTCGGAGCCGGGACTGCGGCAACAGATCGCGGGTGGGCAGATCCGGGTGGAGCGCGCCAACCGCTGAACGGCATGCCACGGTAGGCGGGTCGGCGGCACTCGGCTACCATCACGGCGTCCGGCCGCTGCGGCGGCCCGGGCAGATCTATGCCCAGCCGCCAGCCACTCCCTTCCCATCGTGCCTCGACTGCGACACGCCGCGCGCTCCGCGCCGCCGTGGCCCTGCTTGCATGCCTGGGTGCAGACGCCGTGCAGGCGGCTGCACCTTATCGTGGACGCTCCGTCGACGCTGTCCTCGACGAACTCGCCGCCGCGGCCAACGTCCAGCTCGTCTACACGTCAGCCGTGGTTCCCGCGACAGCGACCGTTGGCACCGAACCGTCGGCAGGGCCCGCACTCGAAGCGATCGCGCAGGTACTAACCCCGCTCGGACTGAGACTGCAACTCATCGAGGGACGGATCTATTCGGTCGTCCCCGAAAAGGAATCGAAGCGTTCGTCCACGGCCGCGCCACCGGGCACGGCGGCCGTCGCAGATCCGCGCGACGAGCCGATCGCTGACGTCGTCGTGACGGCCAGCCGCTACTCGCTGGCCTCCGACGTGCCCGAGGTGCATGCGTTTCTTTCGCAGGACGAACTCGAGGCGCTGCCGCGCCTGGCAGAGGACGCGTTGAAGGCTGTCCATCGCCTGCCGGGCGCCGCCAGCAACGGTGTCGCGGGACTCGCGCACATACGCGGCGGCGACGCCAACGAGACCCAGGTCCTGCTCGACGGGCTGCCGCTCTATGAGCCGTTCCACCTGCGACTGCTGCAGAGCGCCTCGAGCGTGCTCGACGAGCGGATCGTCGACGGACTCGACGTGTATGCAGGCGGCTTCACGGCGAACTTCGGCGACCGCATGAGTGCGATCATCGACGCGCGCACGCTGCGACCCGATGCAGACGCCTATTACGAGCTGGGCCTGAGCCTGATGCACGCCAATGCGCTGGCATCGCAAAAGTTCGCGGACGGGCGCGGCCAGTGGCTGGCCTCGATCCGCCGCAGCAACCTGGGTGAGGTTGCGGACATGATGAACTCGGACCTCGGCGAGCCGAAGTACATCGACGGCTTCGGCCGGGTCGACTACGAGTGGTCGCCCGCGACGCGAGGCAGCCTGCACACGCTGCTCGCGAGCGATCACGCCGAGATCACGAACTCCGCCGGCACCGAACACGCGATCGCGGACTATTCGAACGTCTATGTCTGGGGCACGCTCACCCACGACTGGTCCGACCGACTGAGCGCGACGGCGATCGTCTCGTTCACCGACGTCGCGGCCGAACGCAAGGCGGATGTCTTCGAGCCCGGCAAGCGCATCGGCAATGTCGACGACGAGCGCGACTACGACGTGCTGGGATTGAAGCTCGACGCCAGTTACACGGCCGATCGCTGGCTGCAGCGCGCGGGCATCGACGTGCGCAAGCTCAGCGCGACCTACGACTACACCGGCAGCGTGGACTTCGCGTCCGACTATCCTTACCCCGGCGCCCCGGCGCAGGACATCTCGCGCGAGCTCGCCCCCGAGCCCTCGGGCGAGCACTTCGCCATGTATTACACGGTGCGCGGCAGGCTGACCGATGCGCTCACGGCGGAATTCGGGCTGCGCTGGGACGAGGAAACCTACGGGGTCGACTCCGACAACCAGCTCGCACCGCGACTGAACCTGGCCTGGAACGTCGCTGCAGGCACGCGACTGCTCGCGAGCGCGGGCCGCTTCGAGCAGTTCCAGGGCATCGAGGAACTGCCGGTCGAGGACGGCGTCACGACGTTTTCGCCGGCACAGCGTGCTGACCACTACATCGTCGGGCTGGAACGCGACCTCGTCCCCGCTTACACGCTGCGCATGGAGGTGTACCGCAAGAACTACGGTGACCTGCGCACGCGCTACGAGAGCCTGTACGACCCGCTGTCGCTGGCGCCGGAACTGCGCTGGGATCGCACTGCGATCTCGCCGTCGTCGGCGATCGCCGAAGGCGTCGAACTGCTGTTGACGCGCAAGCCGGTCGACGCCTGGAGCGGCTGGTTCAGTTACGCCTGGTCCCGTGTCGACGATCGCGTCGACGGCAGCGAGGTACGGCGCAGCTGGGACCAGACCCATACGCTGAACCTCGGCACGCTCTGGTCCTCGGGACCGTGGCAGGCCACGCTTGCCGCCCAGTACCACACGGGCTGGCCAGTGACGCCGATCGGGCTCGATGCGGAGGGTCTCGTAGTACAGGGTCAGCGCAACGGGTCGCGCTACGCCGATTTCGGTTCCGTCGACGCGCGCGTCAGTTACGAGTGGACGCTGCCACGCGGCACGTTGACCGTGCATGGCGAGGTCACTAACGCATTCGACCGGCGCAACCCGTGCTGCACCGACATCGAATACGAAGTTGTCGATGGCACGCCGACGCTGGACCGCGAACTGCGGCATTGGCTGCCGCTCGTGCCCTCGGTCGGCGTGCTCTGGAAGTTCTAGAGCCTCAATCGACGCCGTGCTTGCTGAACCACGCGAGGCACGCCGCCCAGCCCGCTGCTGCATCCTCCGCCCTGAAGCTCGGACGGTAGTCCGCGAAGAACGCGTGACCCGCTTCCGGAAACACGACGATCTCCGACGACTTGCCCGCGGCCTTGAGTGCCGCCCGCATCGCTTCGACGTCATCAAGCGGAATGCCCTGGTCCTTGCCACCGTACAGGCCCAGCACCGGCGCATCGATGTCGGCGACGACGTCGAGCGGGTACTTTGGCTGCAGCTCCGACGCATCACCCTTCAGTCGACCGTACCAGGCGACGCCCGCCTGCAGGTCCTTGTTGTGCGCGGCGTAGAGCCACGTGATGCGGCCGCCCCAGCAGAACCCGGTGACAGCCAGCTTGCGCTTGTCGCCCTTGCTCGATTGCGCCGCCCACGCAGCGGCCGCGTCGAGATCGGACAGCACCTGTGCGTCAGGCACCTTGCTCACGACTTCGGCGAAAATCTGCTTCCAGTCACTCATCTGCGAGACGTCGCCCTGGCGCGCATACAGTTCGGGGGCGACGGCGCAGTATCCCTGTCCGGCGAAGCGGCGGCACACGTCCTTGATGTGTTCATGCACGCCGAAGATTTCCTGGACGACGAGTACGATCGGAAAATTACCGCCCGCAGCCGGCATCGCGCGATACGCGGGGATTTCGCCGTCCGCGACCGGTATCCGCACTTCGCCGGCTTCGAGGCCTTCGGCGCTGGTCGTGATCGTCTCGGCGGAGACGGGTTGCACCGCAAGCGCGAAACCCGTCGCGAGGGACGTCACCAGCACCTGGCGGCGCGTCAGTAAGCGCGTGCCGAGCAGCGAATCGAGCTCGGCGCTGGTCCATTGATCGTGCATGTGAATGATCCTCCTGGTCGCGTGATCAGCGCGGCTCGACGCCGGGCTGGTAGGGTTCGGCCTCGACGGCAACGGCCTGCGCCACTTCAGGCAGCACGATGTAACGCGTGAAGTCTTCGGGCATCCGCTTCGCACGCCCCGTCTGCAGGTCGATGCAGACGTAGTGGATCAGCGCGCGCAGCAACGTTTCGCCGTCGGACTTCCTGCGGACCTGAAATCGGCGCTCGATGCGCAGCTTGCAGTCATTGCGGACCGGCCACGTCGCGACTTCGATCTGGTCGCCTTCGAGCGCGGCGCCGATGTAATTGATCTGCGTGCGCCAGACCGCCATGCCGCGGTTGAGCGATCGGCACAGCTCCGGGCTGATGCCGCGCGAAATTGAATGTGCCCAGGCGCAGTCGTCGAGCCACGCGACGTAGACCGCATTGTTGACGTGACCGTAACCGTCGATCTCGTTGTGGACGGCGATGCGCTCGTGAATGAACGGCGACGGCAGGTCCCACTTCATTGCGGGGCGTCTCCTGCGGCTGGATCAGGCCCGCGGCTGGGCAACATCGTCTCGAGCCTTGCGTCTTTCTCGGTCCACAGCACGCCCAGCCATTCCTTGAATCGCGCGCGCAGTCTGGAATCTTCCGCGTAGTCACCTTGCGCAACCCAGGGCTCGATTGGCCGCTTCAGGACGTGCATGCGCACGGGACCAAGCCGACCGCAGCACAGATCCCATAACGTGGGACTGGATTCGCTGTACGCAACGGTGACGTCGAGCACCGAGTGCAGCATGCCGCCCATCGCCGACAGCACGAACGCAACGCCGCCCGGTCGCGGCCGCAGCAGGTGGCGGAACGGCGACTTGGTCGCCTTGTGCTTCGCAGCCGTGTAGCGCGTGCCCTCGACGAAATTCATCACCGACGTCGGCAGCAGCGCGAAACGCTCGCAGGCCTTGCGCGTCGCATCGAGGTCCTCACCGCGGGCCTCCGGGTGCCGCTGCAGGTACGTGGCTGAGTGGCGCTTCATGAACGGGAAGTCGAGCGCCCACCACGCCAGTCCGAGGAACGGCACCCAGATCAGTTCCTGCTTGAGGAAGAACTTCAGGAACGGGATGCGACGGTTGAACGCCTGCTGCAGCACCAGGATGTCGACCCACGACTGGTGGTTCGACAGCACGAGGTACCAACTGCGGGGATCGAGACCTTCGACGCCTTCGACCTCGAGCCGCAGCGCGCCCATCAGGCTGAAGATCGCGCCGTTGCAGCCGATCCACGCCTGTGCGATCCAGATCATGAGGGCGCTCGTCCACCGGCGCCACGCGGAGAGCGGCAGGAGCAGCTTCGCAAGCGCGACGACCAGCAGGATCGGCACCCAGAACACCACGTTCACCGCCATCAGCGAAATGGTGATGAGGCCCTTCAGCGTCGAACCACGTCGTGTCTGCACGTTCTGCCGATCCTCAGCGCCCCCGGGTATGCGATTATGCCCCGGTCAACGCTCCTGGAGCATGCCATGCCGCGCGAGTTGTCGGCCCTCGAAGCGAGGGTCGTCGGTTGCCTGATCGAAAAGCAGATCGCGACCCCCGACCAGTACCCCCTGTCGCTGAACGCACTGGTCAACGCCTGCAACCAGAAGAGCAACCGCGACCCGGTCATGAACCTCGAAGAACGCGAAGTCCAGCCTGTCGTGGACGCGCTCATCCGCAAGCAGATCGTGCTGGAAAAATCCGGGTTCGGCAGCCGCGTACCGAAGTATCACCAGCTGTTCTGCAACACGCAGTTCGGCAGCCTGAAGTTCTCCCCCGCCCAGACGGCCATCGTCTGCGAACTGCTGCTGCGTGGCCCGCAGACGCCCGGCGAACTGCGCACCCACGCCGGGCGTCTGGCGACCGTCCATGGCCTCGACGAGGTGGAGAACGCCCTCGCGGACCTCGAGACGCGCCCTGAAGGGCCGTTCGTGGTGAAGCTGCCGCGCGAACCGGGCCGGCGCGAGTCGCGTTACGCACAGCTCTTCACGGGGCCGATCGACATCGCCGCGATGGAGGCTGCGCAGGCGGCGTCGGCGTCGGCGTCGATTGCCGCGGTTTCGGCACTGTCGCTGGCCACGCGTGTGGAGTCGCTGGAGGCCGACGTCGCCGAACTGCGCGTGCTACTCGCGCGACTGCAGGCCCACGTCGAGAACGGCTCGGGCACCTAGCCCGCGATTTCGCGCGTCGTCGCCGGTCCCGGCTATCATCCACGGCATGGACCAGTCGAAAGGCAAGGCTCTGCAACTCGACGCGGATCACGCGGCGTTCATCCAGGGCGCGGTATCGGTGGTGGTCAGCTCGCGCAACTCGCAACACGTACCTGACGTGGTTCGCGGCTGCGGCTGTCGCGTCTCCCGCGACCGACGGCGCGTGACGGTCCTGGTCGAAGCGGCCCGCACTGGTTCCGTACTCGACGACATCGCCACCAACGGCCTGATCGCCGTGGTGTTCAGCCAGCCCAGCACCCACCGGACCATCCAGCTGAAGGGATCAGACGCACGGATCACTCGCGTGACAGGCGCAGACCGGGGCATCGCTCAACGGCATCTGCGGGCCTGGGTACAGGACCTGCAGCTGATTGGTTACGCGGCCGACTTCGCCCGCGCGGTTCGCGGTGAAGCGCCGGACCTCGTGGCGGTCACGTTCACGCTCGCAGCGGCGTACCTGCAGACGCCGGGCCCGGCCGCAGGCCAGCGGCTCGAGCAATGACGCAGCCGATCACGCTGCATTCCATCCGCGCCTGCCTCGAGGGCGCCGTGCCCGCCGTGGTCGCGACCTGCGCCGGTGACGGCACGCCGAACGTGTCGTACATCTCCGAGGTGCACTACGTCGATCCCGGGCACGTGGCACTGTCGTACCAGTTTTTCAGCAAGACACGGCAGAACGTGCTCGAGAACCCGCGCGCGACCGTGCTCGTGATCCATCCGGATACCGGCGCCCAGTACAAACTCGCGGCCGGTTACCTGCGCACCGAGGACTCGGGCCCGCTGTTCGAGTGCATGAAGGCGAAGCTCGCCGGCATCGCCTCGCACGCCGGCATGACGGGCGTGTTCCGGTTGCGCGGCGCGGACGTTTACCGGGTCGACTCCGTTACCCAGGTCTATCGCACCTCACTCACCCCGGCCGCGGCCAGCGCCAGCTCGCTGGCCCAGGTGCGTTGCTGCATCGAGCGGCTGTCTGCGACGTCGGACCTGGCGAGCCTGCTCGACACACTGCTGGAGTCGTTGCGCGATGTCCTCGGCATCCGCCATTCGATGGTGTTGATGCGTGAGCCGACCGGCCAGGCGCTCTACACGGTGGCGAGCCGTGGTTACACGGCATCGGGCGTCGGCGCCGAAATCCGGCCCGGCGAGGGCGTCATCGGCGCGGCAGCTCTCTCGCGGACGCCGATCCGCATCGCGCACGCCACGTCGGAGTTTGGCTACGGCCGCGCGATGCGCGACGACGCCACGCGACTCGGCATCACGGCCGGCATTGAAAGCGCAATTCCGCTTCCGGGCCTGCCCGAGTCGCAGAGCCAGATTGCGGTGCCGATCCTGGCCGGCGAGCGCCTGCTCGGCGTGCTGTTCGCCGAAAGCATCGAGACCGGTCGCTTCGGCTACGACGAGGAAGACGCGCTCGTCGTGGTCGCGAGACACGCCGGCTCCGCAGTGGCTATGCTCGAGGAAGGCGAGGCGATCGATTCGGACCGGCCTGTGGCTCGGTCCGCCGCACCTGCGCCACGCGGAGCACCGATCCGTGTGCGCCGCTACGTTGAGAACGACAGTATCTTCGTGGGCGACGAATACATGATCAAGGGCGTGGCCGGGGCGATCCTGTGGAAATTGTTGCGTGACTTCGTCAACGAGGGGCGCACCGAGTTTTCCAACCGCGAGCTCCGGCTCGACCCGGCCATCCGCTTGCCGGACCTCAGCGAAAACCTCGAGGCACGGCTGATCCTGCTGCAACGCAGGCTCGAGGAGAGATGCCCGAGCCTGCGCATCGAGAAAACAGGTCGCGGCCAGTTCCGGCTGCATGTGAATCGCCCGCTGACCCTGGCCGAGATCGGCCGCCACCAGTGAACTGCCAGCTCAGCGGCTGGCAAGCGGCTGCGCATCGGTCCGCGGCACGAACACGAAGTACGGCGTCGTCACCTTGCCGCCCGGCGAGACGTAAGCCGGCGTCGCCACGCCCGCGGGCCCGAGGCTGCGGACGAACGCATAGATGGCCTTGAGGTCCGCATCCGTCATCGCCCTGAGGTTGAACCAGGGCATCGGCGGCAGGCGCTCCTGCCGCGCGTGGTGCAACCACTGTGCTTCAGTCATTGAGCCGAGCACGAGGCGCAGGTTCGACGGATACGTCGTTCCCCAGGGACCCTGGAAGCCGACTGGCAGGCCTGTCAACCATCCTGCCTCCGGCACTGCCGGACCCTTCTCCATGCCGCCCGGGGTGTGGCAATCATTGCAACCGCTGATCGTCACGAGGTAACGGCCGCGAGCGATGCTCGTCGAATCGTGCCTGGCTGAATCGTGCCTGGCATCGGCTGCCGAGGCGCCGGCGGCGGCGGTTGCCAGTGCCATGGCGGCCACCGCAGCCCAGCGATTTCGAGACTCCATGTCATTGCTCCTGTGTGTGTGTATTAGCCCGGGGGACAGTCTCCCCAATCCGGACCGGACAGGAAGCTAAATGCTTGCTACGTGAATCCTAAGAGATTCTTAAGTCGGAGCATCCCTCGCCGCAACCTGCTCAGCGGCTGCCGGAGCGGGGGTACGAGCGGCTAGAGGCCGGCTTTGACCATCTTCCGGCGCAGGAACGCGATCTGCGTCTGCAGCGGCAACTGCTTCGGACAAACGTCATGGCAGCCCAGCAGCGTCATGCAGCCGAACACGCCGTCGTCGTTGCCGACCAGTTCGTAGAAGTCCTCGTCGTTGCGGTGATCGCGCGGGTCCAGCGCAAAGCGCGCGATCTTGTTGAGGCCGACCGCGCCCATGAAATCCTCGCGCATGCGTGCCGTGCCGCAGGCAGCGACACAGCAGCCGCATTCGATGCAGCGGTCGAGTTCGTAGATCCTGTCGGCGAGCTCCGGATCCATGCGCGCTTCGAGCCGTGCGAGATCCACCTCCTGGCCGAGCGAATGCACCCAGGTCTCGAGCCGCTCGCTCATGCCGCGCATCCACTTGCCCGTGTTCACGGACAGGTCGGCGATGAGTTCGAACGCCGGCAGCGGCGCCAGCGAAATCTCCGCCGGAAGATCCTGCGTCAGCGTGCGGCATGCAAGGCCCGGGCGGCCGTTCACGACCATGCCGCAACTGCCGCAGATGCCGGCGCGGCAGACGAAATCGAACGCCAGTGACGGATCGAGCTGCTCGCGAATCACATTGAGCGCGATGAAGAGCGTCATGCCCGGCGCTTCCTCGAGTTCGAAGACGTCGAAATGCGGGATGCTCACCGGGTCCTGCGGATCGTGGCGCAGGACGTGGAAGTGCAGCATCCGCTGCGGTGCGTCGGCAGGCGGGTTCGCGGCCCGGGGCGGCGCGGAATCGGTGACTGAGTTCATGTCGGCAGTTTCTCGTCGATGCGCTCGTTGCGGCCACGCAGGCTCGCGGGCAGCAGGTGGTCGTACGGCATGAGCGCGGCCTGCACGGCGTGGCGTCCTGCATCGGTCGCGGCTTCGCGCAGCTTCGCCACCGCGGCGGCGCGCTGCGGCGTGTCGGGGTGATCGACGTAGTCCTTGTTGCCGTAGCCACGCCAGCCGGGCGGCAGCTCCATGCGGTGGACGTCCAGCGCCTCGTAGTTCAGCGTCGGCAGCGTCGCAAGCGGGTCGTTCCACGTCGCGAGCGTGCGCTGCAGCCACTCGGCGTCGTTGCGACGCGGGAAATCCTCGCGGAAATGGGCGCCGCGGCTCTCGGTGCGCGTAAGCGCGCCCTGCGCGACACAGAGCGCGATCTTGATCATCTTCTGCACGCGATACGCCGTCACCAGCTCCGGATTCGGGCCGTCGCGACGCGAGCGCAACCCGATGTTGCGGCTGCGGACGAGCAGCTCCTGCAGCTTGTCCACGGCGCGCTGCAGGTCGGCGCCGGTGCGGAAGATGCCGACGTTGTCGGTCATCGTCTGCTGCATTTCGGCCTTCAGCGTATCCGCCTGCTCGCGTCCGCTCCCCTTGAGCAGCACATCGAGCTTGCCGCGTTCGGCTTCGAGCGCATCGCGCAGCACCGCGGTCGGAATGTCGAGCTCGCCTTCAGGGCTTTCGATGAAGTCCGCAATGAACTCGCCGACGATCATGCCGGCAACGACCGTCTCGGCAACCGAGTTGCCGCCGAGGCGATTGAATCCGTGCATGTCCCAGCAGGCTGCTTCACCCGCAGCGAACAGCCCGCGCAATGTCGGTGTCTGGCCGGTGTGGTCGGTGCGCACGCCGCCCATCGTGTAGTGCTGGGCGGGACGCACGGGAATCCACTGGTCGGCCGGGTCGATGCCGAGGAAGTACTGGCAGATCTCCTTCACTTCGCGCAGGTTGTGCTCGATGTGCTTGCGCCCGAGCAGCGTGATGTCGAGCCACAGGTGCTCGCCGAAGCGCGACTTCGCGCCGTTGCCCTGGCGGATGTGTTCTTCCATGCGGCGTGACACGACGTCGCGCGAGGCGAGTTCTTTCTTCTCCGGCTCGTAGTCCGGCATGAAGCGGTGGCCGTTCACGTCGCGCAGGAGGCCGCCGTCACCGCGGCAGCCTTCCGTCATGAGAATCCCCGCCGGGATGATGCCCGTCGGGTGGAACTGCACGGCCTCCATGTTGCCGAGCGGCACGATGCCCGTCTCGAGCGCGAGCGCCGCGCCGATGCCCTCGCAGATCACCACATTGGTCGTGACGCGGTAGACGCGTCCTGCCCCGCCCGTCGCAATGGCCGTGGCCCTGGCGACGTAGGCCGTGAGTTCTCCCGTGATCAGGTCGCGGACGATCGCGCCGTAGCAGCGCTTGCCGTCGTGAATCAGCGCCAGTGCCTCGGTACGCTCGTGCACCGGGATGCCTTCGGCAATCGCACGGTCACCCACAGCGAACAGCATCGCGTGGCCGGTGCCGTCCGAGACGTAGCAGGTGCGCCACTTCCTGGTGCCACCGAAATCGCGCTGCGCCACGAGGCCGTGCGCTGCTGCGCGCTCGGTGATCGTGACCTGCTCGCCGTTGATGATGACCTGACGGTCGCCCTGGCGGACGCGGCTCCATGGCACGCCCCACGCAGCGAGTTCGCGCACGGCCTTGGGCGCCGTATTCACGAACATGCGCACGACTTGCTGGTCTGCGCCCCAGTCGCTGCCCTTGACCGTGTCCTCGAAGTGCACGTCCTCGTTGTCGCCCTGGCCCTTGGTGACGTTGGCGAGGCTCGCCTGCATGCCGCCCTGCGCCGCTGCGGAATGTGAGCGCTTGGGCGGAACCAGCGAGAGCACGATGGCGTCGTGGCCGCGGCGGCGCGCGCCGATCGCCACGCGCAAGCCGGCGAGGCCGCCGCCGATGACCAGCACGTCCGTGTAGACGACCTTCATGGCGTCACCCCCGTCGCACCGACTGCGGATGGCACATAGTGCTGGCCGTAGAACGGGGCGTGATCCATGCCGATCTTCATGTACGCGGCCAGGGTCAGCAGACCCAGCACCAGGAAGAAGGCGGTCAGCGCCCATTTGAAGAAGCGCAGCTTGCGTCGGACCCCAGTCGCATCGCTGCCGTCGCCCTCGAACCAGCCCCACTTGAGCGCGAGCCGGTAGAGGCCGACGCCGCCGTGGAATTCCACTGCAAACAGCATCACCAGGTAGAGCGGCCACATGAGGTCGGTCCAGACGCGGTCGGCCGACTCGAACGGCCCGATGCGGTCGGGGCGGGTCAGCATGATGTAGAGGTGCACCGAAGCCATGAAGAAGAGCGCGAACCCGGTGACGACCTGCCAGTACCAGAGGGTCGTGTCCTCGTGCCTCATCTCCTTCAAATGGTCGCGATATGTACGGTATTGACGGTAACTGGCAGGGAACTTGCGCAGCGCCAAGGCGGCGTGGACCACGAAGAGTGTCGCGATCGTGGCGACCAGCGCCGCTACCAGACCGTAGACCGGGCGGCCAAAGATGAAATAGCCCTCGAACATCCGGGCGACCGTCCACATCGCGTCGTTACCGAGCAGGATCGTCGCAACGAAGAACATGTGCGCCCACATGAAGAGGCCGAGCGCCAGTCCGGTGGCGCTTTGCAGGAAGTCCAGCCGGGCCGGCCAACGCCGCAGGCTTCGTGCGGCGGAGACCGGCGCGGCCGTCGACATGCGTTTCATCGTTGGCACGGAAATCTCGGGCTGGACTGAACGTATGGGGATTGAGAGCGATGCAACCTGTTGCAGCCATAAGTGTTTTCCGCGGGGCGAGGCCATTGGTTGCAGCCGATATAGTCCGTCCTGCATTTCACACGCCCGCCGAGATGACCGCCTACCTTTCCTTCCTCGTTTACCTGCTGGCAATCCTTGGCTTCGTGGCCTTGACGCTTTGGTTGAACCGGGTGCTGGGTCCCAAACCGGAACCGACGCCGCTGAAACTCGAGCCCTTCGAGTGCGGCGCGACGGCGATCGAGACCGACAACATGCGGGCGGTCCCGGTCAAGTACTACGCCATCGCCGTCATCTTCATCCTGTTCGACCTGGAAACCGTCTTTCTCTACCTGTGGGCGCTGGCAGCGACGCCGCTCACCGGGTTCATGCTCGTGACGTTCGCGCTGTTCACGCTGCTGCTGGTGCTGATCATGCTGTACGTCTGGCGGTCCGGGCTGCTGGAAGAGGTGACGACTTGAGCGCGACGACACCCGTCCCGCGCCAGCAGAAGAGCGCGGCCTTCGAGTACCTGACTACCCGCAAGGACGAATTCGTCGGCTGGGCGCGCAAGTTCTCGCTTTTCCCCTACCCGTTCGTGACGGCCTGCTGCGCGATGGAATTCATGTCGGTGAGTTCGACGCTCTACGACACGGACCGTTTCGGCGCCGCGCTGCCGCGCTTCACGCCGCGCCAGTCCGACCTGCTGATGGTCGTAGGCACCGTTTCGCACAAGCAGGCGCCCATCCTGCGCAAGGTTTACGAGCAGATGTGCGAACCCAAGTGGGTCATCGCCTTCGGCGTCTGCGCGACCAGCGGCGGCTTCTACCAGAACTATGCCGCCCTGCCGGGCATCGACAAGATCATTCCCGTCGACCTGTACATCCCGGGCTGCCCGCCGCGGCCGGAGATGGTGATCGACGGCATCATGAAGCTGCAGGACAAGATCGCGGGCGCGCGCCACCCGATCATCAACCAGGATTTCTGAGCGTGAACACTGGGGACAATCTGCTCGACCGCGTGCTGGCCAGCCTCGGCGCCCAGGCGCTCGAGACCGGCATGGCGCACGGCATCCTCGTGCTGCAGATCGCACCGGACAGCCTCGTGCCCGTGGTCGGCCGGCTCAAGCGGGAGTTCGGCTTCGACCTGTTCCTGGACGTCACGGCAACGGACTGGCCGCAGCGCCGGCCGCGCTTCGACGTCGTCTATCACTTTTATTCCACCCGCGACTTCGTCCGGGTGCGGGTCAAGACGCGGGTCGAGGAAGCGGACCCGACGGTCGACACGCTCGTCCCGCTGTATGGCTCGGCGCGCTACATGGAGCGCGAATGCCATGAGATGTACGGCATCTGTTTCCGCGGCAACGACGACCTGCGCCCGCTGCTGCTGTACGAAGGCTTCGTTGGCCACCCGCTGCGCAAGGACTACCCGAAGCAGAAGGAGCAGCCGCTGGTGCCGTATCGGGACGTGAAGCCATGAGCCTGCCGCCGCTCACCACGCTGCCGAACCCGATCCGCCCGGCATTCACCAAGGGCCTCACGCCCGGGTCGGTAATCGTCAACATCGGCCCGTCGCACCCCGCCACGCACGGCACGATCCAGATCGTGGCGGAGATCTCCGGCGAGCGAGTGGTGCGCACCGATGTGCACTGCGGCTACCTGCACCGCGGGTTCGAAAAGGAGTGTGAGTCGCACACCTGGCACACGCTGATCCCGTACGTCGACCGCCTCAACTACTGCTCGGCCCTGATCAACGACTTCGCCTACTGCGAGGCGGTCGAGAAGCTGATGGGCATCGAGCTCACGCCGCGCTGCCGCCACCTGCGCACGCTGCTGGCAGAGTATTCCCGCATCGCCGACCACCTGACCTGCGTGGCCGCGGCGCTGATGGAAATGGGTGC
>JAPLSF010000381.1 GCA_026398785.1 Pseudomonadota bacterium
TCCTTGATCCACTGGCGCGCGAACGTGCCGTCCTGGATCTCGCCGAGGATCTTCTTCATTTCCTTCTTCGTCGCCTTGTTCACGACGCGCGGGCCGCGGGTGAGGTCGCCCCACTTGGCCGTGTGCGAGATGTACTTGTGCATCTTGGCGAGGCCGCCTTCGTGCAGCAGGTCGACGATCAGCTTCAGTTCGTGCAGGCACTCGTAGTAGGCGACTTCGGGCTGGTAGCCGGCTTCGACCAGCGTCTCGTAGCCCTTGACCACGAGCTCGGTGGCGCCGCCGCAAAGCACGGCCTGTTCGACGAACAGGTCGGTCTCGGTCTCTTCCTTGAAAGACGTTTCGATGACGCCGGCGCGCGTGCCGCCGATGCCGTCGGCGTAGGCGAGCGCCTTGCCCTGCGCGTTGCCCGAGGCGTCCTGCGCGACCGCGATCAGGCACGGCACGCCGCGGCCTTCCTGGTACTGCCGACGCACGAGGCCGCCCGGGCCCTTCGGCGCGATCAGCACGACGTCGAGGTCCTTGCGCGGCTTGATCTGCTTGAAGTGGATGTTGAAACCGTGCGCGAAGAGCAGCGTGGCGCCCTTGGCGAGGTTCGGCAGGATTTCCTTGTAGTTCTCCGCCTGCGTCGTGTCGGGCGTGAGCAGCGCGACCAGCGTGGCGCCCTTGACCGCTTCCGCCGGCGTGGCGACCGCGAGGCCGTCCTTCTTCGCCTGCTTCCAGCTGTCGCCCTTGCGGACGCCGATGACGACGTCGTAACCGGAATCCTTGAGGTTCAACGCATGTGCGCGACCCTGGCTGCCGTAGCCGACCACGGCGATCTTCGCGCCCTTGAGCGCCTTCTTGTCGACGTCTTTCTTCGAGTACGCACGCATCTCGTCATCTCCTCGGAATCGTTGCCGTTTTGCCGTAACTAAAACTAAAAACCCCGCGCCGGCTGGCTGGCCGTGCGGGGTTCCTGATGTCCAATCGCGCCTTTGCGCTCTCAGCCCGGAGCCCCGCACCTCCGCAGGGGAAGCGACGCAAGCAGCAGGCCGGCCAGCAGGGTGACCGAAGTAGTGAGGGAGGAGTCGAGCGACGACTGCATCCAGCGCCTGCGCATGAGAGCGAAAAAAGTTGGGTGCGGATAGCAGCACAGCGTGCTGTGCATTGTCAACCGCAGTGCAAAATCAGTCGGTCCAGGGCGGGTTCAATCCCGTGTCGACCGCGTCTGCAGGCGGCGCTGCTAAGCTACCACGCTGCGTTCGCTCTACCCGCAACGGAACCTGTGCATCGTGGATTTTCTCGTCGATCAAGCCGGCGCCCCGGGCGCCGCAACCGCGCACGAGCTCGCGCTCGTCCTCCAAGCCGACCTGCCCCGCTGGCTGGAGGCCCAGGATGCGCCCACGCGAGCCTGGGTCGCCGCGACGGGTTTCAAGGCAGAACGTCACCAGGTGCTGCTGCTGCCGTCTGCCGACGGCACGCCGCGCCGGGCGGCTCTCGGCCTCGGCGCGTTGCCGTCGCTGGACGCGTTAGAACTCTGGCACGTGGCAGGGCTGCCGGAGCGCTTGCCGGCCGCTACCCACTGGCGGGTCACGAACGAACTGACCGTCGCTGCAGCCAGCGCGCTCGCGCTGGGCTGGGCTTATGGCAGCTACCGGTTCGACACCTACAAATCGTCGACACAGCCGGCCACGGTGCGGGCGCGTCTCATTGCGCCCTCAGTCGTCGACCACGCCCAGGTCCTGCAACTGGCGGGTGCAACGGCGCTCGCCCGCGATCTCGTCAACACGCCGGCGTCCGACATGACGCCTGCGCGGCTGGCAGCCGAGGCGATCCGGATCGCGCGCGAGCATGGTGCGGCCCCGCAGGAAATCATCGGCGATGAATTGCGGCGCGGATTTCCCGCCATCCACGCCGTGGGCCAGGCCTCCACCTGCGGCCCGCGACTCGTCGACTTCGTCTGGGGCGATCCGGCGCATCCGAAACTGACGCTGATCGGCAAGGGCGTCTGCTTCGACACGGGCGGCCTCGACATCAAGCCTTCGGCCGGCATGGCGCTGATGAAGAAAGACATGGGCGGCGCGGCGTGCACCCTGGCCCTCGCGCAACTCGTCATGCAGTCACGTGTGCCCGTGCGGTTGCGAGTCCTGATTCCGGCCGTCGAGAACGCGATCGCTGGTA
>JAPLSF010000409.1 GCA_026398785.1 Pseudomonadota bacterium
CCGATCTTCGCCTCGAGCCTGCTGCTCTTCCCGGCGACGATCGCGAGCTGGTTCGGCACCAACGAGAACCTGGGCTGGCTGCAGAACGTGGCCGCGAGCCTCGGCATCGGCCAGCCGGTGCACATGGTCATCTACGCGTCGCTGATCATCTTCTTCTGCTTCTTCTACACCGCGCTGGTCTTCAACGCGCGCGAGACGGCGGAGAACCTGAAGAAGTCCGGCGCGTTCATCCCCGGGATCCGCCCGGGCCAGCAGACGGCTGAGTACATCGACAAGGTCCTGACCCGGCTGACGGTCTGGGGCGCCCTGTACGTGGCCCTGGTCTGCCTGCTGCCCGAGATCCTGATTTCCCAGTTCCGGGTGCCGTTCTACTTCGGCGGCACCTCGCTCATGATCATCGTCGTGGTGATCATGGACTTCATGGCCCAGCTGCAGGCGCACCTCATGTCGCACCAGTACGAGGGGCTCATGAAGAAGGCCAACCTGCGCGGCTACGGCCGGCCCGGCCAGGTGCGCTGAGCGCCCCCGGCTGTTTTGGAGAGAGATTCATGAAAGTTCGTCCCTCGGTAAAGCGTATCTGCAAGAACTGCAAAGTGGTTCGGCGTCGCCGCGTGGTCTACGTGATCTGCAGCAGTGACAAGCGCCACAAGCAGCGACAGGGCTGATGGCCCGGTCCTTGCATTGAGCAACACCGGTTTTTCTGATATTATTCCGCGCTTTTCGCGCCCCGGAGTGAGCCTAAAATGGCCCGTATAGCCGGCATTAACATCCCGATGAACAAGCACGTCTGCATCGGGCTGACTGCAATTTTCGGCGTCGGTCGCAGCCAGGCGCTGGCCGCCTGTGAAGCAGCTGGCGTCAAGACCAACACCAAGGTGAAGGACCTGACGGAAGCCGAGGTCACCGCGCTGCGCTCGGCGATCGCGAAGCTCCCGGTCGAAGGCGACCTGCGCCGTGAAGTGTCGATGAACATCAAGCGCCTCATGGACCTCGGTTCCTACCGCGGCATGCGGCACCGCAAGGGCCTGCCGATGCGGGGACAGCGCACGCGCACCAATGCGCGCACGCGCAAGGGCCCGCGCAAGGCGGCGGTCAAGCTGAACGCACCTCCGGGCAAGGCGTAATACGCCCCCACCCGGTCGATCACTTAAGGTTGTACTCGAATGGCTGACGACAAGAAGTCCGCAGGCAAGCCTCGCAAGAAGATCAAGCGCGTCGTGACCGACGCGGTTGCTCACGTGCATGCCTCGTTCAACAACACGATCATCACGATCACGGACCGCCAGGGCAACACGTTGTCGTGGGCGACTTCGGGTGGCTGCGGTTTCCGCGGTTCGCGCAAGAGCACGCCGTTCGCCGCACAGGTCGCCGCCGAAAAGGCTGGCGTCGCCGCGCAGGAATACGGTGTCCGCACCGTCGACGTGAAGGTCCGGGGCCCGGGCCCGGGTCGCGAGTCTGCCGTGCGCGCGCTGAACGCCGCCGGCCTGAAAGTCACCAGCATCGAGGACGTGACGCCGATCCCGCACAATGGGTGCCGTCCGCCCAAGAAGCGCCGCGTTTGACGCGCCGCTGCCGAGGATAAGAGAACATGGCAAGGTATCTTGGTCCCAAGTGCAAGCTCTCGCGTCGCGAGGGCACAGACCTTTTCCTGAAGAGCGGCGTCAAGTCGCTCGAGTCGAAGTGCAAGCTCGAAGTGCCGCCGGGCGGCATCAAGGGCGAGCGCCGCGCCCGCGTGTCGGGCTATGGCCTGCAGTTGCGTGAAAAGCAGAAGCTGCGCCGCATGTACGGCGTGCTCGAGCGCCAGTTCCGCGGCTACTACCAGCAGGCGGCCGGCCGGCCGGGCGCCACGGGCGAAACGCTGCTGCAGATTCTCGAAGCGCGTCTCGACAACGTGGTCTACCGCATGGGTTTCGCCTCGACGCGCAGCGAAGCGCGCCAGCTGGTGAGCCACGGTGCGATCGTCGTCAACGGCGTGCGCGTCAATATTCCCTCCTACCAGTGCAAGGCCGGCGTTGTCGTCGGTCTTGGCGACAAGGCGCAGAAGCAGGCGCGTGTTGCGCAGGCATTGCAGATTCGTGCCCAGACCGGTTTCCCGGACTGGGTCGAGGTCGACGAGAAGAAGTTCTCGGGTGTCCTGAAGTCGTTGCCCGAGCGTGGCGACATCCTGCCGGACATCAACGAAAGCCTCGTCGTCGAGTTGTACTCCAAGTAACCATCCGGCCCGGTCTAACCG
>JAPLSF010000203.1 GCA_026398785.1 Pseudomonadota bacterium
CTCCAGACCCTTCCTCGACGCGGAAGAACTGGTCGAGCTTGTGGACTTCGGCGCCGATCTCTTCACCCGGCGCCAGCGCCATCAGCACGAGCTGGCAATGCTTCGCTGTGTAGAGAACCCTGCGGAAGTCGTCGTTGCCGACGGCCAGTCGTTCGATGTCCTGTACGAAGCCTTTCATAGCGCTTCCTCTTGTTATTGCTGGAATCTACAACAAAATCTTAACGAATCAGGTGCAGGCGATCTGTACGCCAGGGAACAGACCACTCGGTGGTGTTTACCTGCGCGTCTGAAAGGGCGGCGAAGGGTGGTGCGCTGGCGCGAGCGCATCCGGTTTCTACCTAGCCTTTTGTGAACGCCCGGAGGGCAAAATAAACAGCGGGGAAAAATCCGACATCGCGACCGCGCATGCGCCGATTGGCATCGCCCCCGTGACCTTTTTGCGGTCGGATGCTGCGCGAATCTCGCCCGGTCGGGCGAAAGGAGATGCGCAAATGTTGTGGACCGTTGCAGTCATCCTGATCATCCTCTGGCTCCTGGGCCTGGTCACGTCCTACACGATGGGTGGATTTATCCACATCCTGCTGGTGATCGCGATCGTGGTAGTGCTGCTCAACGTCATTCAAGGCCGGCGCGCGTAGCACTCGTCGGGTGGGGTTGGCACTGTCGTCGTCGCCCAGTGCTGATGACTGCGGACTCCATGGAATGCGTTCGCGAAAGGAGTGTCCCCCTGGCACACCTGCCACCACCTGCGGATGTTCGACAGAACAGGCTTCTGGCGGCACTTCCGGAAGCAGATCTGGAGCGCGTGCAGCGCGACCTCCTGCCCGTATTCCTGACCGCGGGTGAGACGCTCTACGAGCCGGACCGCATCCTCGACTGCGCCTACTTTCCTGCGACTGCGATCGTTGCGGACGAATACCTGATGGCCGACGGCAAGTCTGCCGAGGTCGCCATCGTCGGCAGCGAAGGGATCGTGGGCATTGCGTTGTTCATGGGAGGCGAGTCGCGGCCGAACCGCGCGGTCGTCCAGGCGTCGGGTTGGGCCTATCGCCTGAAGCGTCAACACCTGCACGAGGAATTCGCCCGGGGTGGGGCCTTGCAGCACATGCTGGGAGTCCGGCGCGAGAGCGTAACCGAGGCCGCCGGCAACCTGCAGCGGCTCGGCCTGGTGCGCAACAGTCGAGGCCACATCACGGTCGTCGACCGAACTGGCCTCGAGTCGCGCAGCTGTGAGTGCTACCGCGTCGTGAAGCGAGAGTACGACCGGCTGCTGCCGGAGGTGACGATGGGCGCAGCCGCAGCGGACTGACTGCGCCCCATTGCGACGCCCCGGTCGCCGGACGTTACAGTCGTCCGAGCAGGAACAGCACCAGCACGATCACGAGTAGTACGCCGACGATTCCGCTCGGCCCGTAACCCCAGCTGCGCGCATGCGGCCATACCGGAATGACACCGACCAGCGCCAGGACGAGAAGGATGAGAAGGATCGTGCCGATGCTCATGGTGCTCACCTCGAAGTCTTGAGATCGATGCCAACCGTCGCGGATGGGCGGTGGGTCCGGAATCAGACTAGTCTCGAACGATCTGCTGCTCCGTGCGGTCCCGTGCGGATGGGGCAGGGAAAGTCCAGGCGCACCGACTTGCGGTGTTTACGCATGGTCCGGGGGATTCCCATGCCCCGAGAATCGGTCACCATGCGAGCCGAAACCGAACACAGCCTCTACGACGGGATGAAGCACGAGCAGGGCCGCGAAGCTCCGCCACCCGGCTTCCCTGAACTGCCACTGATCCCAGGCGGGCGCTACACCGACCCCGCGTTCCTCGAACTGGAGCAGCGGTACCTGTGGAAGCGCTCATGGCTCTATGCGCTGCACGTCGACGAACTGCCGCGTCCCGGCAGTTATCGGCTGTGGCGCAAGACTGGCGCGCCGATCATCATCGTGCGCGACAAAGAGAACCGCATCCGCGCCTACTACAACACCTGCCGGCACCGTGGCGCGCCGCTGGTCGAGAAAGAGCAGGGCGAGACCAAGGGGTTCTTCTGCCGCTACCACGGCTGGACTTACGACCTTGCTGGCCGTCTCACCGCGGTGCGCGAGAAGCGTGATTTTCCGGGCATGGACACGTCCTGCTTCGGTCTCAACGAAGTACGCTGCGAGCAGTTCGGCAACTTCGTTTTCATCAACGAAGACCCGCAGGCGGCGCCGCTGCTTCAATCGCTGGGCCCGATCCCGAAGCACCTGGAAAACATGGGCTTCGGCAGTATCCGGCACATCGCGAGCTCGAGCTTCGAGGTCGCCTGCAACATCAAGATCCTGCTCGACGCGTTCCTCGAGACCTACCACCTGAAGTCGATCCACCCGCAGACCGTGGACCGCTTCCTCGATTCTCGCGGCACGCACATCGTGCTCTGGCCGCACGGCAATTCGATGATGTGCACGCCGCACCGCCGCGCGGAATGGCGCGATCCCGGCGCGGTCGGCATGCCCGAAGTGACCACGGCCGAGCAGATCTTCCTGAGCCAGAATCCGTCGTACAACTTCTACCCGAACCTGATCACGCCGCCCGCGGCCACCGGCACTCCTTTCATAACGTTCTGGCCCAGGACCGCCCGCAGCATGACCGTGGACGTGCACTGGTTCGCGCCGGACGGGGCCGAGGGCCACGAGCTCTGGCCCACGCGCATGTCGAACTTCGAGCGCATCCTCGAGGAAGACACGCAGTTTGCGCCGCGCATCCAGGAGTCCGTCGAGACGGGGGGCTTCAGGGGCATTTACCTGTCGTACCAGGAGCGGCGCATCTACCACTGGCACGAAGAGCTCGACCGTCGCATCGGGCCGGAAAACGTGCCGCCCGAGTTGCGTGTGCGGCCGATCCTCGATCCGTGGCTCGCCGCCGACTGATGACCGGGTGACGGTCATGACTGAAAGTGATGCCGGCGCGTCGGTTGCGGCACCCAGCTACCAGGACTATCTCGCGCAGGACAGCCGGGAGGTGCCGCGATCGCTGCTCGAGCGCGCG
>JAPLSF010000026.1 GCA_026398785.1 Pseudomonadota bacterium
ACGTTCGAACCGCCGATGCTGTTCGCGCTCGCGTTCCTGTTCCTGTTCACGATCGGCGGCTTCTCCGGCCTGATGATGGGCATCGCCCCGGCCGACTTCCAGTACCACGACACCTACTTTATCGTGGCGCACTTCCACTACGTGCTGGTGCCGGGCGCGGTGTTCGCCATCATGGCGGGCGTCTACTACTGGCTGCCGAAGTGGACCGGCCACCTGTACGACGTCAAGCTCGCCAACTGGCACTTCTGGCTGTCGACGATCTTCGTCAACCTGCTGTTCTTCCCGCAGCACTTCCTGGGCCTGGCCGGCATGCCGCGCCGTATCCCGGACTACTCGACGCAGTTCGCCGACTGGAACATGGTGTCCTCGATCGGCGGGTTCGGTTTCGGCCTGTCGCAGCTGCTCTTCGTGTACATCATCATCAAGTGCGCGCGTGGCGGTGCCAAGGCGTCGGACCATGTCTGGGAAGGTGCGTACAACCACGGCCTCGAGTGGACGGTGCCGTCGCCGGCTCCGTACCACACGTTCGAAGACGCTCCGGTCGTCAAGTAAGGACGCAGCGTTGAACGAAATGGCCGAGCGCGACCCCACCGCAGAGCAGCGCCGTCGCATCCGCCGTTCAGCCATCGTGCTGGCGGTGGTTGCGATCGTCATCTACGTGGCCTTCATCGCGTCGGGCGTGATGAAGGCGCAACCCTGAGACGGCACGCGGCATGAGCAGCACGACCCCGCAAGCCAAGGCGAACCGTTCGCTCACCCGGAGCCTCTGGGTGATGGTGGCTGGCAGCTTCGCGTTCGGCTTCGCCCTCGTGCCGCTCTACAAGGCAAACTCTACGAGGCGAAGTTCCTCATCAAGAGCCGCGCGGATGTACCGGTGGTCGGCCAGGCGATCCCGAGCGTCGCGCCGTCGACGACGGCGAAGTACCTGCAGAAGACCCAGTGCTTCTGTTTCACGCCGCAGACGTTCAAGGCAGAAGAACAGCGAGAATTCACGGTGCGCTTCATCGTGGCCCCCGACCTGCCGCAGGAAGTGGACCGGATGACGCTCGCCTATTCGATGTACACGGTGGCCGACGCGGAGCCCAAGCGGGTGGCGGCGGTTGGGAAGTGAGTGGTGAGGCTGCGATCGCTGCAAACCTCCTGTCCGTCACCAATCACTAATGACTGTTTCTCGTTAACGCAGTTCTAAGACAGAAAGAAGGCAAACGCCATGGCGCACGCTCAAACCGCGCACGACGCGGGGAAGTACTACATCCCGCACGGCAGCAAATGGCCCATCGTCGGCGCCGTCTCGCTGTTCGTCATGATGCTCGGCGCAGCCTCGCTGCTGAACGGCGTGAACGTCGCGCCCTTCATCTTCTGGGCGGGTTTCGCCGCCTGGATGTTCATGTTCTACGGCTGGTTCGGCACCGTCATCGGTGAGAGCCAGGCGGGCATGTACAACGCGGGCGTCGACAGGTCGTTCCGCATGGGGATGATGTGGTTCATCTTCTCGGAAGTGATGTTCTTCGCCGCGTTCTTCGGCGCGCTGTACTACGCACGCAACTTGTCGGTGCCCTGGCTCGGCGGCGAGGGCGCCAAGTACCTGAGCAACCTGTTCCTGTGGCAGGACTTCGAACCCACCTGGCCGACCAACGGCCCGGCGGCAGTCGGCGGCGCGTTCGAGACGATCCCGGCGTTCGGCCTGCCGGCGATCAACACCGCGCTGCTGCTGTCCTCGGGCGTGACGATCACGATCGCCCACCATGCACTGCAGGCCGGCAAGCGCGGCGTGCTCAAGACTTTCCTTGCAGCCACGTTCCTGCTGGGTTTCGCGTTCGTCTACCTGCAGGCGATCGAGTACCACCACGCGTACACCGAGTTGAACCTGACGCTGGGCAGCGGCGTCTACGGCTCGACGTTCTTCATGCTCACCGGTTTCCACGGCCTGCACGTGACGCTCGGCGCCATCATGCTGGTCGTGATCTGGCTGCGCGTCATGAAGGGCCACTTCACGCCCAAGCAGCACTTCGCCTTCGAGGCGGTGGCCTGGTACTGGCACTTCGTGGACGTGGTCTGGCTGGGGCTCTTCATCTTCGTCTACTGGCTGTGAGGAAGGGGAGGAAGTAGAGGAAGGGGAGGAAGGACAGGAAGGACAGGAAGGGCAGGAAGGGCGGGAAGGACCGGAAGGAGATTGCCGGACCGTGCGCTGACGCCTTCCCACCCATCCAAACGAAGAAGGCCGGCACTGCCGGCCTTCTTTACTGACGAGACGTGATTTTGACGGCGTGGATCGAGAGAAATCTTTCAGGCTCCACCTTCCGACTAACACTTCCTGCCCTTCCTACCCTTCCTGCCCTTCCTACCCTTCCTACCCTTCCTATCCTTCCTACCCTTCCTCACCTCACATGGTGCGGCGTGATCAACCCCGCATACCAGGCGATGAACAATAGAATGAAGAGCGCAACCGACAGCGCGATGCGCACGGTCAGCGCGTTGACCATGCGCTTCGATTCGCCTTCTTCCTTCACCAGGTGGAAGAGCCCCGAAAACAGGCTCAGGATGATGGCGATGAGTACGACGACGATGAGGATCTTGATGAGCATGGCCGGTCGGTCTGAATGCGCCGCGCGCTGGAAGGGCGAAGTATAAATGAGCCTGCGGATTGCCAATCGCGAGTTCGTCCCACGCCTGTGGGCTGTGCTGCTGACCGCCGCCCTGATCGGAGCGTTCGTTGCGCTGGGCTGGTGGCAGGTGGGCCGTGCGCGCGAAAAGCAGGCAATGATCGAGTCCTTCCAGCGGGGCACGCAGTCGAGCGTCGAACTCAAGGGCGACGTCACCGTCGACGAGTTGCCGCGCTACCAGCATGTCCGCGCCGAGGGCCACTACGAGCCGGCACGCCAGATCCTCATCGACAACATGCCTTCGCAGGTGGGTCGGCCCGGGTATCGCGTGCTGACGCCCTTCCGGCGCGCCGGCAGCGAGCGTCTGCTGCTGATCGATCGCGGCTGGGTGCCGCTCGGCGCAACGCGCCAGGAACTGCCGGCGGTATTCGTGTCGCCCGAGTTTCGCGCCGTGTCCGGTCGCCTCGATACGCTGCCCGCTCCGGGCGTGCGCGTCGGTGACGCAGGCGTCGCCAGCGACGCGGGCTGGCCACGCGTGCTGAATTTCCCGCGGCAGCAGGACCTCGAGCAAGCGCTTGACGCCAAGGTCGAAGCGCGGATCGTCCTGCTCGATCAGGCGGCCCCCAATGGGTACG
The DNA here is from genome assembly GCA_026398785.1 of Pseudomonadota bacterium. Classification (GTDB taxonomy): domain Bacteria; phylum Pseudomonadota; class Gammaproteobacteria; order Steroidobacterales; family Steroidobacteraceae; genus RPQJ01. Next base: position 3,239 of record JAPLSF010000026.1, read on the forward strand.
AGCGCGTCTGGCGTCCCGCCATGCAGTTCGGACCCGAGCGACACCTGGGATACGCGATCCAGTGGTTCGCGCTCGCGCTCGTCGCGCTGATCATCTTCATTGCCCTCAGCCTGCGCCGCCTCCCGGGCGCTGCGCTCGCATCCACGGATTCGACTTCCGGCTCACCATGAACGCACCGATCGACAATACCCAGCGCCGGCGCGGCCGCCGCCAGCTCATCTTCCTGGCGTCGCTCTTTTTCGTGCCGCTGCTCGTGGCCTTCTGGCTCTATTACGGCGGTTCGGGCTGGCGACCGGCCGGCGGCACCAACAAGGGCGACCTGATCAGCCCGGCTGTGCCGTTACCGTCCGTCTCGCTCGTGCAGCCGGACGACACGCACACTCCTGCCGATTTCCTGCAGGGCAAATGGACGATCGCATACCTGGGCGATGGCGCCTGCGATGAACGCTGCCGCAAGGCGCTGTACCTGTCGCGCCAGACCTGGATCTCGCTCAACAAGGACATGGACCGCGTCCAGCGCGTGTTCCTGGCGACTGGGCCGCGTGTCGACACGCAGTTCGTGGCGGCACAACACGTGGACCTGCTGGTCGCGCTCGTGGGCGACGACGCGGATTCGCAGGCGCTGCTCGCAAAATTTCCGGCGTTCGACGGCGTCGCGCCGACGGCCGCAGGCCGGCTCTACCTGATCGATCCGCTCGGTAACCTCGTGCTCAGCTATTCGGCCGCAGCGCCGGACAAAGCCCTGCTCACGGACGTGAAGAAGCTGCTGCGACTCTCGCACATCGGCTGAGGTTTCCCGTGAATACCCAAACGCGCCTGACCACGTTCCGCATGCTCTGCCTGTTCGGCACAGTCCTCGCGCTCTGCGTCATCGTGCTGGGTGCCTACGTGCGCCTGAGCCATGCCGGCCTCGGGTGCCCCGACTGGCCCGGCTGCTATGGCCACCTCACGGCCGGGCAAGCCGCTGACAACCATCAAGCCGTGAACGCCGCGTATCCGGACCGTCCGATCGAGTACGCGAAAGCGCTCAAGGAGATGCTGCACCGGTATCTCGCAGCAACGCTGGGCTTCGTCATCCTGATCATTGGCGCGCTTGCCTGGCGCAATCGACAGGATTCAATGCAACCAGTGCGCATGCCACTGGTCGTGGTCGGGCTCGTCGTGTTCCAGGGGCTGCTCGGCATGTGGACAGTGACGCTGCTGCTGAAGCCCGCGATCGTTTCCGCTCACCTCATCGGCGGCCTGACGACGATGGCGCTGCTGTGGTGGATGTCGCTGCAGACCACGCGCCGTTCACGACCGCAGTCCGAGGACAGCTTGCGCCGCTGGGCCGTGATCGGCATGACCGTGCTCGTCGCGCAGATCCTGCTCGGTGGGTGGGTCAGCACCAATTACTCGGCCGTGGCCTGTCCCGACTTCCCGACCTGCCAGCGTTCGTTCTGGCCAACCATGGATTTCAAGGATGCGTTCGTGCTCTGGCGCGGACTCGGCATCGACTACGAGGGCGGCGTGCTCGACCACCCGGCCCGCGTCGCGATTCACTTCACGCATCGAATCGGCGCCATCGTGGCGGCGCTCGTGCTGGGTTTCGTCGCGTGGAAAGCCATGCGCACGAGCCAGTCGAGCGGCGTACGGACCGCTGGCACCGCACTGGCGGCGACGCTCGTGACGCAGTTGATGGTCGGGCCGCTGATGGTGATCAAGACGTTCCCGCTGCCGCTCGCCACCGCGCACAACGCCATGGCAGCACTGCTGGTGCTTTCGATGGTCGCCCTGCTGCGATTCCTGTTCCCGCCGCGGGGATCGGGACTCTACTGAAGCACGCGACGGATTCTGCTCTTTCACGGCGTCTCCACGCGCCCCGCCAAGCTACTGTAAAATCAGGGCCCCGCCGGATGCCCGCCACGATCGTGCCCTACACCTCCGCCACCGACACCGCAGCTGGCCATTCGACCTGGCGCGACTACTACGAGCTCGGCAAGCCACGCGTCGTCGCGCTGATCGTGTTCACGGCAGTGGTGGGCATGTTCCTCGCCGTGCCGGGCATGCCGCCCTGGCAGGCCATGCTCTACGGCACGCTCGGCATCGGCCTGGCGGCGTCGAGCGCCGCCGCCATCAACCACGTCGTCGACCGCAAGTTCGACATGAAGATGGCCCGCACGATGAACCGACCGATCCCGACGGGTCACGTGACGACGCGGCAGGCGCTGACCTATGCCGGGATCATCGGCGTTGCGTCGATGGTCATCCTGTGGTGGCTCGTGAATCCGCTGACGGCCGTGCTGACATTCCTGTCGCTGATCGGCTACGCGGTGCTCTACACGGTGTGGCTCAAGCACGTGACGCCGCAGAACATCGTCATCGGCGGCGCGGCCGGCGCCGCGCCTCCCGTACTCGGCTGGACGGCGGTCACCGGCTCCGCCGATCCGCATTCGCTGCTGCTGTTCCTGATCATCTTCGCGTGGACACCGCCGCACTTCTGGGCGCTCGCGATCGCACGTCGCAAGGATTACGCCAAGGCGGGCATCCCGATGCTGCCTGTCACCTACGGCGTCGAATTCACGCAGCTGCACATCCTGCTCTACACGATCATCCTGGTTCTCGTGACGCTGCTGCCGTACCTCACGGAGATGAGCGGCCTCATCTACCTCGTCACGGCCGTGGTGCTCGGTGTGATCTTCATGCGCTACGCGCTCGCAATGCGCAAACCGGACGCATCCGACCAGCTCCACATGCAGGCGTTCCGCTATTCGATCAGCTACCTGATGATGCTGTTCGCTGCGCTGCTGCTCGATCACTACGTGCAGATCCGTCTCTGACGGCGCGATGGCCGGTCGCTCCACCCATTTCGCCGCACCGCTGCTGCTGGCCGTGGTCACCGGCCTGATCGTCTACGTCTCGCTGTACCCGTTCCGCTTCATCCCCGACGGCCCGGCGCTGCTCGACGCGCTGCGCTCGCTCAGCTGGGCGCGCGCCGGCCGCGGCGACATGTTCAACAACGTGCTGCTGTACATTCCGTTCGGCTTCTGTGTCGCGCTGCTGATCGAGCCACGCTGGGGCCGCTTCACCGGCATCGTCGTCGGCACGTTACTCGGCGCCATGCTGTCGCTCGGGCTCGAGCTGCTGCAGGCCTCGGTGGCAATCCGCGTGTCCAGCCTGCGCGACCTGTCGCTTAATGCGATCGGCTCCTTGCTCGGCGCCGTGCTCGGCACGGTCTTCCATGCGCTCGGCAGCCGTGTTTCGCCGCAGGGCACCTCAAGCAGTCGCTCGGCGTTCGTCGCGATGTCGATCCTGGTGCTGTGGTTGATCGAGCGACTGTGGCCGCTGTTGCCGGATCCGGGCCTGCGCCAGTTGAAGCGTGCCGTGCTGCCGCTGCTCACGCCGCACATCGACTGGATGTCGCTTGCCGGCTTCTTCGTTGGCTGGCTCGTCGTCACGCAGGTCATCTTCAGCCTCGTGCGCCGGCAGCGCGCGATGGACGTGCTGCTGATCGTGATCGCCACGGTGCTGGTGGGACGAACGTTCGTGGCGGGAAGCACACTCGAAGTGGCAGAGATCGCAGCCATTGCGCTGTTGCTGCCGCTGCTGGTGCCCTTCAGCCGGCTCGAAGACGGCACGCGCTCGACGATCGTTGCGGTGCTGCTCGGGGTCTGGCTTGCATGGGGCTCGGTGCGCATGCTGCTCGACGGCTCGGCGGCGTCTGCGGCGGGCGTGCCCGAACTGCGCGAGATGCTGCTGCGCAACGTGCCGCCGCCGCCGCTGCTCGCGAACAAGTCGTTCAGCTATCTGTCGCTGGGCTGGCTGCTCACGGGCGCGGGCATCGTGCCGCACGTGGCGGCCGGCATGACGGTGCTGTTCGTGCTGCTGCTCACGATGCTGCAGCTCGGCGCGTCGTCGCCCGCCTACGGCTGGGTCGACCTGCTGATCGCGTGCCTCGCGGGTTGGATCGTGGCGCGGTGGATTCCCCGCTCCTGACCCTGACCCTGACCCCTAAAGCGGCGGCGAATCGTTGCCGAGCATCATCCTGCGTACCAGCGGCACCGGCCCGCTGTATGACAGGAACGCGTCGTGGAAGTCGCGCAGCGACGCCTGCGGGTTCGCAGCCATCCAGTCGGTGCGCAGCTGCAGGATCATCAGCTTGCCGAGCGTGTAGTTGAGGTACGCCGGATCGTAGGTACCGCGCAGCGCCTGTTGCCGCGCATTGCCCGGATCCGTGAGCGCGCCCTCGCGGAAAAGCTTTTCGGATTGCGCCACCGTCATGCCTTGCGTGTGCAGGCCGATGGCCGAGAGATAGCGCGCATTGCGGCGCAGCGCCGACAGCAGCTGGCCGATTTCCCACTCCGGGCTGCCCGCACGCAGGCCCTCGTCCTTCATCATTTCCTCAGTGTAGTGCGCCCAGCCCTCGGTATAGGCATAGCTCTGGACGAGCTGTGCCACCTTGGAGGGGTTGCGGTTCACGTGCAGGAAGTGCAGGAAATGTCCCGGCCACACTTCGTGCACCGAGGTTGACAGCAGCGTGCCCTCGCCACCGACGTACTGCGCCTGCTCTTCCGGCGTCCAGCGCGGATCGGGCGGCGCAATGTAATAGACCGACGGCACGTCCTTGCTCTCGTACGGACCCGCAGTGTTGATGTACGCGAAGTTCTGCGCGTTGTACGGCGGCGCGGCTTCGACCAGCGCCTGCTCCGGCCCGGGGATCGTGACGATGGCCTTCTCCGCGACGAATGCGCGCAGTTCCGGCAGCTGGCGACGGGCACCAGCAACGGCACCGCCTTCCGGCTTCTTCGCATTCGCCTTGTCGGCGCACTCACGCAGCGTCTTGCCGGGCGCGTACCCGTCGCAAACCTTCTTCAGCGACGCGAGGTTGCGCTCCATGTCGGCCTGGCCGATCTGCTGCAGCCGCGCGAGCGGTACGTTGACCTGCTCGGTCGCCTCGACCATGCGCGCGAAGAGCTGCGGGCCCAGCGCGTAGTCCTGGGTCGCGTTCTTGCGCTCGGACACCAGCCAATCGGCGAGTGCCTGCATCGACTTTGCCGCCGCTGCGTTCGCATCGGCCAACTGCGACTGCAGCGCGGGGTCCTTGACGCTGGCGAACGATGTAGGCGCGCATGCGGCTCTCGAGCGGCGCATAGGGCTTGCTCAGGTAAATTTCCGGGTCGAGCAGGCCCAGGTAGAACGCCGGGTTGCGGTGCGGCCAGTCGGCGTCCTTCTTCCAGAACAGGTCCACGTCGAGCGCGGCGAGCAGGTAGGCGCGCTCGCGCTGGCGGGATTCCGAAAGCGTGGCTGGGTTCAGGGCCAGCAGCCGCGCGCGAGCGCGGCGAGCAGGTAGGCGCGCTCGCGCTGGCGGGATTCCGAAAGCGTGGCTGGGTTCAGGGCCAGCAGCCGCGCGCGTTCCGCCTCGACCCGGGCGACGTCCCGACGCAACGCGGCGTCACTGAGATCCGGCAGCTTGCCGTCGAACTCGTGGCGGCCGGCGTAGACAGCGGTGACCGGATTGGCGGCGAAATGCCCCTCGATGAAACTCGTGACGCCCGCATCCCAGGCGGCGTCGGCACTGGGCGCGTCGCCCGCGTGCGCCGGCGCAACGGCCAGGACTCCCGTCGCGATGACCGCGGCGAGGAGTGCAACGAGACGAGCGGGATAAAGCCTGATGATGCGCATGGTTGAGCTTCCTGTACTTCCGGTCCTTCCTGCACTTCCGCGACCGGGCGACCCCGTTACTTTACGCGAGGCGCAGGCGAGTCCTGTAGAATCCGGCACCTTCCGATGGACGTTTCCCACATTCTTGCGCCGCTGAACGACGCGCAACGGCAGGCCGTGAGTGCCCCGCTGCTGCCGACCCTCGTGCTGGCCGGCGCGGGCAGCGGCAAGACGCGCGTGCTGACGCACCGCGTCGAATGGCTGGTGCAGGTCGAAGGCGTGTCGCCGCACGGCATCCTCGCCGTGACGTTCACGAACAAGGCGGCGGCCGAGATGCGCCACCGCATCGAGACGCAGCTCGGCCTGCCATCCGCGCCGCTCTGGATCGGCACGTTCCACGGCATCTGCCACCGCCTGCTGCGCCTGCACTGGCGCGAGGCCGGCCTGCCGCAAGGCTTCCAGATCTTCGACGGCGAAGATCAGCAGCGCCTGGTCAAGAAGATCATCCGCGGCCTGAACCTCGATGACACGCGCTGGGTGCCGCGCGAAGTGGCGTGGTTCATCAACGCGCAGAAAGACGAAGGCCTGCGGCCGAAGCACCTGAAGGACGACGGCGACCCGACACGCCACCAGTTGATCAAACTGTATGTGGCCTACGAGGACACCTGCCGCCGCAATGGCGTCGTCGATTTCGCCGAGCTGCTGCTGCGCTGCTACGAGATCCTGCGCGAGGTGCCGGGCCTGGGCGAACACTACCGTGCGCGCTTCAGGCACGTGCTGGTCGACGAGTTCCAGGACACCAACACCATCCAGTACAACTGGATGAAGGCACTGGTGGGCTCGAGCAGCGTGCCGTACGTGGTGGGTGACGACGACCAGTCGATCTACCGCTGGCGCGGCGCGCGGGTCGAGAACCTGCAGCAGTACCGCAGGGATTTCAACGACGTGCAGCTGTTCCGGCTCGAGCAGAACTACCGCTCGACGGGCAACATCCTCGACGCCGCCAACGCCATCATCGGCAACAACAGCGGCCGCATCGGCAAGAAGCTCTGGACCAGCGAAGGCAAGGGCGCGCCGCTCCGCCTCTTCCGCGCCTACAACGAGCGCGACGAGGCCGAGTTCGTCGTCGGCAAGATCCGCGAGTGGATCGCGCGCGGCGGCAAGCGCGCCGACAACGCCATCCTCTACCGCTCCAACGCGCAGTCGCGAGTGTTCGAAGAATACCTGCTGGCTGCGCGCATTCCGTACCGCGTGTACGGCGGCCTGCGGTTCTTCGAACGCCAGGAAATCAAGGACGCGCTGGCGTACCTGCGCCTGATCTCGAACCGCGACGACGATGCGTCGTTCGAGCGCGTCGTGAACCTGCCGACGCGCGGCATCGGCGCGCGCACGCTCGAGGGGCTGCGGGCGCACTCCCGCGAGCACGTCAAATCGATGTGGCAGTCCGCGTTCGAGTGCAACGAGGATCTCGGAGCCAAGGCAGTCTCGTGCCTGCAGGCGTTCCTGACGCTGGTCGAGAAGCTCGACGCCGAAACGCAGGGCCTGCCGCTGCACGAACAGGTCGATCACGTCATCCAGGCGAGCGGCCTGGTCGGCCACTACCAGAAGGACAAGGCCGACAAGGGCGAGGCCCGGCTCGAGAACCTCGAGGAACTCGTGAGCGCCGCGCGTGGCTTCGAGCCCGAGGACACGGACATGCCGCCGCTGATGGCATTCCTGTCCCACGCCGTGCTCGAGTCCGGCGAGGGCCAGGCCGAGGCCTGGGAAGACTGCGTGCAGATGATGACGCTGCACTCGGCCAAGGGCCTCGAGTTCCCGGTCGTGTTCCTGTGCGGCCTGGAGGACGGCCTCTTCCCGCACCAGCGCTCGATCATGGACGTGCACGGGCTCGAGGAAGAACGCCGCCTCTGTTACGTGGGCTGCACGCGTGCCATGCGCCAGCTGTACGTGACCTACGCCGAACAGCGCCGCATGCACGGCGTCGATAATTTCGGGGCCCCGTCCCGGTTCATCGCCGAGATTCCGCTGGAGCTGGTCGAGGAAGTCCGCCCGAAGGTGCAGGTGTCCCGGCCGGTCTATTCGCCGCAGTCGCGCCCCGCCCTGCAGCAGGCGACCCGCCCCGTCGGCAGCAACCTGTCCATGAGTGGGCGGCGGTTCCAGGACGAGACTCCGGCGGGGGCATTCAAGCTCGGCCAGCGGGTCCGCCATGCCAAGTTCGGGGACGGGGTGGTCCTGAGCCTCGAAGGCCAGGGGACCAACGCCCGGATCCAGGTCAATTTTGAGCGCCAGGGCACCAAGTGGCTGATGCTCGGGTACGCCAACCTGGCAGCGCTCTGAGTCGCGCTAGAATGGCGCGCTGCCCCACAGGTCCAGAAGCTTGAAAATCATCATCCTCGGGGCCGGCCAGGTCGGCCGGACAGCGGCCTACCACCTGGCCCGCGAAGAGGCCAACGACGTCACCGTCGTCGATACCGACGAAGCGTTGCTGCGCGACCTGCAGGACCGCATCGACATCCGCACGGTGCAGGGCAACGCGGCGAGTCCGCGCACGCTCGAGACCGCCGGTGCGCGCAATGCCGACATGCTCGTCGCACTCACCAACAGCGACGAGACCAACATGGTCGCGTGCCACGTGGCGTGGAACCTCTTCGGCACCAGGACCAAGATCGCCCGCATTCGCTCGCGTGACTTCACCAGGCATCCGAGCCTGTTCGTGTCGACCGAATCGCCCGAGGTGCCGATAGCGTTGCCGGGATTTGCGATCGACATGTACCTGAGCCCCGAAGAAGCGGTCACAGCATACATCGAGCGGCTTATCCGCTATCCGGGCGCGTTGCAGGTCGTGGACTTCGCTGATGGCAAGGTCCGCCTCGTCGGCATCAAGGCGCACAAGGGCGGCGCGCTCGTCGGGCGCCCGATCCGCGAACTCAAGGGCCACATGCGCAACAGCGAAGCGCGTGTTGCCGCGATGTACCGCAAGGGCGAAAACATCGAACCCGACGGCGACACCGTGATCGAGGATGGCGACGAAGTCTTCTTCGTCGCCGCCACGCAGGATATCCGCATCGTGATGAAGGAGATGCAGAAGCTCGAAGACCCGATCAAGCGGGTCGTGATTGCCGGCGGCGGCAACATCGGTTTCAGGCTCGCGCAGACTCTCGACGAAGAGAACCAGGTCAAGGTGATCGAGCGGGACTCGAAGCGCGCGCGCAAGATCTCCGAGCAGCTGCGCAACTCGATCGTGCTGGTGGGCGACGCCGCCGACGAAGAGCTGCTGGTAGAAGAGAACATCGACAGTGTCGACGTCTTCTGTGCGCTCACCAACTCCGAAGAAGCCAACATTCTCTCGGCCATGCTGGCGAAACGCCTTGGTGCGCGGCGCGTGATGGCGCTGATCAGCCGACCCGCCTACGCCGACCTCACGGCGATGGGTGAAATCGACGTGGCGATCTCGCCGCAGATGGTCACGATCGGCTCGCTGCTGGCGTACGTGCGACGCGGCGACGTCGTGCAGGTGCACTCACTGCGCCGCGGGTCGGCCGAGGCAATGGAAACCATCGCGCATGGACTGCGCGGCGGCAAGGTGGTCGGTCGCCCGATCGAGGATATCCGGCTCCCCGAAGGCGTCAAGATCGTGACCCTCGTGCGTGGCGAGCAAGTGATCATGGCCCACCACGACACCGTGATCGAGAACGGCGACCACGTCATCCTCTTCCTTGCGGACAAGCGGCACGTGGAGCAGGTCGAGCGCCTGTTCCAGAGCTAAGCCGGGCCACTACGCGCAGTCGCCCCGATGCTTGCCGTCCTCAACGTCCTCGGGTCGATGCTGATGCTCTTCAGCGTCACTTACCTGATGCCGATCGTAACGTCGCTGATCTATTCCGACGGGCTCTTCGTCGACTTCGTCTATGCAGCGCTCGGCTGCCTGGCAGCCGGCGCCGGCCTGGTGCTCGCGACGAGGACCCACCGGCGCGAACTGCGTTCGCGGGACGGTTTCCTGCTCGTCACGCTCGGCTGGATCCTCATGTCGGCCATCGCAACGGTGCCGCTGTTGATCGGGCTGCCCGGCCTCACGTTCACCGACGCGTTCTTCGAGACGATGTCGGGGCTCAGCACCACCGGCGCGACGGTGCTCACGGGCCTGGACACGATGGCGCCCTCGCTCAACCTTTGGCGCCATGCGCTTAACTGGTACGGCGGCATGGGCATCATCGTGCTCGTGGTGGCGATCCTGCCGCTGCTCGGCGTCGGCGGCATGCAGCTCTACAAGGCCGAGACGCCGGGCCCGGTCAAGGACGAGAAGCTCACGCCGCGCATCACGCAGACTGCGCGCGCGCTGTGGTTCGTGTACTTCCTGATCACGCTCGCGTGCATCGTCAGCCTGCGCCTCGCCGGCATGAACTGGTTCGACGCCATCTGCCACGCGTTTGCAACCCTCGCGCTGGGCGGCTTCTCCACCTACGACGCGAGCGTGGGGCACTTCGATTCACCGGCCATCGAATTCGTGCTGATCGTGTTCATGTTGATCTCCGCCATGAACTTCGCCCGTCATTTCATCGCCTGGCAGCAGAAGAGCCTGCGCACGTACGCGACCGACGTCGAGGCCAGGGCGATGCTCACGATCATCGGCATCAGCACGGCCGGCGTGGCGCTCTATATCTGGCTGCAGGGCGTCTACCCAAGCTTCTGGACGGCGCTGCGCCACACCGCCTTCAACCTGGTCTCGATTGCGACTGACTGCGGCTTCGTGAGCCAGGACTTTGGGGCGTGGCCGATGTTTGCCCCGATGGTTATCCTGATGCTGTCCTGCTACTGCGCCAACACCGGCTCGACCGGCGGCGGAATCAAGATGTTCCGCACGCTCGTGCTGTTCCGGCAGGCCCAGCGCGAACTGTTCCTGCTCGTCCATCCGGCAGCCGTCACGCCGGTGAAGATCGGAGGGCAGGTCGTCGCCAACAAGATCGTCTTCGCGGTGCTGGCATTCGTCGTGCTCTACTTCGGCACGGTCGTGACGCTCACGTTCATGCTGCTGGCGAGCGGGCTGGATTTCATCAGCTCGTTCTCGGCCGTGATCGCCTGCATCAACAATGCCGGGCCGGGCCTCGGCATCGTGGGTCCGGCCAGCAACTACCAGGGGCTCACGGATTTCCAGACCTGGGTCTGCTCGCTGGCGATGCTGCTCGGACGCCTGGAGATTTTCTCGATGCTCGTGCTGTTCACGCCGACCTTCTGGCGCAAGTAGGCTGCCACCGATGGCCAGGCGCAAACGGAACACCAAGTCACGGCAGAAGCTGCAGCGCGGCTTTGCCATCCTCGCGCTGCTGGCGTTGCTCGCCGCGATCATCCTCGTCGCCGTGCTCGATCGCCGGGTCACGCAGCAGTTCGAGGGCCGCCGCTGGACCCTGCCGGCGCGCGTGTACGCGCAGCCCCTCGAACTCTATGCCGGGCAGAATCTCTCGTCGGCTCGCTTCGCCCAGGAGCTCGAGCGCCTCGGTTACATCCCGCAGACCCCGGTGGACCGTCCCGGCACGTTCCGTCGCAAGGGTGACTCGGTCGACGTCTTCGTGCGCGAGTTCCGCTTCTCCGACGAAACACAGCCCGCGCAGAAGCTGCATGTCGGCTTCGATGGTGAAGCGATCTCGGCACTGGCCGGTTCCAATGGCGCCGACGTCCCCGTGTTCCGCCTCGACCCGTTGCTGATCGGCAGCATCTTTCCGATTCACGGCGAGGACCGGATCATCGTCTCGCCGGCCGAAGTCCCGCCACTGCTGCCGGAAGCGCTGAAGGCCGTGGAGGACCGCAAGTTCGACACGCACCATGGCGTCAATCCACTCGCGATCCTGCGCGCCGCGTTCGTGAACCTGCGCGCCGGGCAGGTCGAGCAGGGCGGCAGCACGCTCACCCAGCAGCTCGTGAAGAGCTATTTCCTCGACAGCCGGCGCACGCTGCGGCGCAAGGGCGAGGAAGCGATCATGGCGTTCATTCTCGAATCCCGATTCGAGAAAGCGGACATCATGAACGCCTACATCAACGAGATTTACCTGGGCCAGGACGGCCGCCGCGCGGTGCACGGCTTTGGCCTTGCCAGCCAGTTCTATTTCGGCAAGCCGCTCGCCGAGCTCAACCTGCCCGAAGTCGCGCTGATGGTGGCGATCGTGCGCGGGCCCTCCTACTACGATCCACGCCGTCACGCCGATCGTGCACTCGAGCGCCGCAACCTCGTGCTCAAGGTGCTGGCCGACGAAGGGGTCGTGAAACGCGCGGAAGCCGAGCGTGCCATGAAGGCGTCGCTCGGCATCACCGACAACGCGGGCCGCTCCGCGAATTATTTCCCGGCCTTCCTCGACCTCGTCCGGCGCCGGCTGCGCGAGGACTACCCGGAAGAGGCCCTTACCGAGACTGGACTCGTCGTCTTCAGCACGCTCGATCCGCTGCTGCAGGAAAAGGCCGAGCTTGCACTGAGCGACGAGCTTGCCCGGCAAGACCAGGGTGGCCGCAAGGCAGCGCGCGGCCTCGAAGGTTCCATGGTCGTGACAACTCCGCAGACCGGTGAAGTCGTCGCCGTGGTCGGTGGGCGTCGCGCGTCGTTCGACGGCTTCAACCGCGCGCTCGACATGAAGCGGCCGATCGGCTCGCTCGCCAAGCCGCTGGTCTACCTCGCTGCGCTGCAGTCGGGCCGGTTTACGCCCGCGTCGGTCGTGATGGACGAACCGATCGAACTCAAGCTCGAAAGCGGCGACGTCTGGAAGCCCAACAACTACGACAAGAAGATCCACGGGCCGGTCACGCTCGTGCGCGGACTTACGCAGTCATACAACCTTGCGACCGTCAACCTCGGGCTGGACGTGGGTCTCGGGCCGGTCGCGAAGACCTATGTGCAGCTTGGGCTCGATGAGGCACCACCGAAGGACCCGTCGATCCTGCTCGGCACGGCGCAGCTGAGTCCGGTTGACGTCGCGCAGATGTACAACACGCTGGCGAACGGCGGGTTCCGCTCACCCTTGCGGGCCGTGCGCGCGGTGATCGACGAACACGGCAAGGCGCTCAAGGCGCCGGAACTCGAGGTCACCGAGGCGGCGCCAACGGAAGCGGTGTATACGCTCGATCGCATGCTGATCGAGGTCTTCGAGCGCGGCACGGCGCGACCCGCCAGGAAGGCGCTGCCGCCGGCCCTGGTCGTCGCGGGCAAGACCGGTACGTCGAACGATTACCGCGACAGCTGGTTCGCCGGCTTCTCGGGCGGTCACGTGATCGTGGTGTGGATGGGTCACGACGACAACGCAACCACCGGTCTCACCGGCACGACCGGCGCATTGCAGGCGTGGACACACCTGATGGCCTCGATCTCGACGACCTCGTTCGAGCCGCTGATGCCCGAAGCGGTCGAGGATCGCTGGATCGAGTTCTACTCGGGGCAGGAGACGTCGCCGTATTGTTCCGGCTCGGCCGTAAGAATGCCGTTCGAACTGGGGACGGTGCTGAACCCGAACCCGGCGTGCCCGCCGAGCACCACACCGGAGGAGGCCGCGCTGATGCAGCCCCCGCTGCCAGTCGTTCCGAACGAGGACGGCGTCACGGCGCCGGCTGATGGCGAGCCGCGGACCAGCAATCCTCCTTGATCTGGTCCGCGTGGGGGCCGGACAATCGCGGCCGAGGTATCTCCATGCTCCCGCTGTCGCGAACGTTCGTTGCCATCGCCCTGCTCGCGTCCGCGGGTTGCTCGCTGCAGCCCTTCCATACGCAACCTCCAACGACGCCGACCAAGCCCGCAACGCAAGGCGGCAGCGGGCCGGTGATCTCCGAGCCACCCACGGTCACCTCGACCCTACCCGCGGAACCCGCGATCCAGGGGCCGGCACCGTCGATTCCGGTGCCCCGCGAGCGCTCGAAAGTGGCGCCGGCCACGCTCAGCCCGGCCAGCAAGGCGTTGGTCTCGCAGGCGCAGGCACAACGCAAGAAGGGCGACCTGCCTGGTGCGTCCGGATCGCTCGACCGCGCCCTGCGCATCGAACCCAACAATCCGCTGCTCTGGATCGAGATGGGCCGGCTGCGGATGGACCAGCGCAACTACGCGCAGGCGGAGTCGATGGGCCGCAAGGCGCTGTCGATGGCCGTGGGCGACAACCATACTCAAGCGGCGGCCTGGCAGCTGATAGCCGACTCGCTGCGGGCCCGCGGCAAGAACCCACAGGCGCAGGAAGCGCTGGACAAAGCCAATGAACTCGGCATTCAGTAACACTGACTGCAATCTGGTTTCTGTTTATGAAGAATTTTTGTCTCTCTTGCCCACTTCCTGAATTTCCTCCGCTTCCTGAGCTATCTTTCGGCAGTTTCGTACAAGAGTGGGATGTTGAAGCGAGACTATCGCAATGATCGTGCTGATTCAGCGCGTGTCTGAAGCATTTGTCCGCGTTGATAAAGATATTGTGGGTCATATTGGTCCTGGCTTGCTCGCGTTCGTTGCCGTCGAGCCCGGTGACGACGACGCGACCGCACGGCGCCTGGTCGATCGGGTCGTGGCTTACCGGGTGTTCGATGACGAGGCCGGACGAATGAACCTGAGCCTCACCGACACCGGCGGCGAACTGCTGCTGGTTTCCCAGTTCACGCTCGCGGCCGACACGCGCAAGGGCCTGCGCCCGAGCTTCACGACGGCAGCAGCGCCCGAACTCGGCCGACAACTGTTCGAGCGGGTGGTCGAGTACGCCCGCGAAGTGCTGCCCGGCAAGGTGGCCACGGGCCGCTTCGGCGCCAAGATGAAAGTCTCGCTCGTGAACGACGGACCCGTCACGTTCTGGTTGCGGTTTTCCGCAGGCACGGCAAACGAGTCGCGATAGCGATTGTCGTATGATGACAGCCCCCATTTTGCGGGCCCCGGAGAACTCCATGGGTATCGGTTTTCGCGAATTGCTCATCATCCTGGCGATTGCGCTCGTCCTGTTCGGGGCCAAGAAGCTGAAGAACATCGGCTCGGACCTCGGCGGGGCCGTGCGTGGCTTCAAGAAGGCCATGAACGAGGGCGAGGACGAACAGAACAAGCAGCTGACCGACCTGACCGGCGGCGCCAAGGACGCCGACTTCAAGGAGCCCGCCGCTTCGACGTCCAAGACGGACGGCAAGTCGGGCTGATCCAGCCGCATGTTCGAGGTCGGCTTCACCGAGATCCTCCTGATCTTCGGCATTGCGCTGCTCGTGCTCGGTCCAACGCGGTTGCCGAAGCTCGCGGCTGACGTCGGCCGCTGGGCAGGCCGCGCACGGGCGATGGCGCGCCAGCTCCGTACCCAGCTTGAACAGGAGACGCAGTTCGATCCGCTCGCGGACCCGAAGCCAGCTCACCCTGCCGAATCGCACACGATTCATTCACCGGCGCCGAACACGGTGCCCAATACCTCGTCCTGCACGTCGGGCGACGAATCCCGCGCCGCGCCAGCACAACTCGCCTCGGCCACGCCGCCCGCACCTGTAGCGCTGCAAGACACGGCGGACGAGCCCGTCGCGAACCTGAACCACACACCAGACGTACACACTCCACCGGACGAGTCGATCGCTGATGAGCCAAAGCCCGGGTGAGGGAGAGCCGCTGGCCGAAGGCACGCTGGTCTCGCATCTCCTCGAGCTGCGGGACCGGTTGCTGCGCTCGGTCATCGTCACGGCCGTCTGCTTCGTACCGCTCGCGTTCTTCCAGAACGAGCTGTTCACGCTAATTGCGCGGCCGCTGATCGACAAGCTGCCGGCTGGCACTTCGCTGATCGCGACGAGCGTGGTGTCGCCATTCATGGCGCCACTCAAGCTCTCCTTGATCGGCGCGATCTTCCTGGCGATGCCCTACATCCTGTTCCAGATCTGGGGCTTCGTCGCGCCGGGACTCTACAAGCGCGAGCGCCGCTTCGCGCTGCCCCTGATCGTCTCGAGCATCGTGTTGTTCTACCTCGGCGTCGCATTCGCCTACTACGTCGTCTTCCCGCTGATGTTCCAGTTCCTCGCGTCGACCACGCCGGTGGGAGTGAAGATGATGACGGACATCGCGAACTACCTGGACTTCGTGCTGCTGCTGTTCCTGGCGTTCGGCATCGCGTTCGAGATGCCGGTGGCCGTAGTGCTGCTGGTGGCGACGGGACTGGTCAAGCTCGAGGTGCTCACGCAGAACCGCGGCTACGTCATCCTCGGCATCTTCATCATCGCTGCGTTCCTCACGCCGCCGGATGCCGTCTCGCAGTGCTTCATGGCCGTGCCGATGTATCTCCTGTATGAACTGGGCATCGTGTTCGCGCGGATGATGCGCAAGGGCAGGCCTGCGGAGTCACCAGCGACCGAGAGCTGAGCGAGACGACTGCCTGCGATGACCCGCTCGCCCGGCACCTTGCAGGCGCCCACGGAACACCGTCACCATCACTCAAACCGTTCGTCCCCAGACTGGAGACCTGCATGCCTTCGGCCCTGCGCCTGTCCGTCCGTCACGTATTCATTGCCTTCGTGGCTTGCGCGATCCCGACAGCCTTTGCCGCGGATGCGCCGCCCACGGCAACCCCCGAACCCGTCACGGTCATCAAGGCCGGCAAGCTCATCGACGTGGCGTCCGGCCGCGTGCGCAATGACCAGGTGATCGTTGTTCAAGGCGGCAAGATCAGCGCGGTCGGAGCCGTCGGGGTGACGCTGGTACCGCCGGGTGCCACGGTCATCGACCTTTCGAGCAAGACGGTGCTGCCGGGCCTCATCGACACGCACACGCACGTCACGGGCGACCCGACGACCCCTCCGTATTACGAGTACGGCATTTCCATTCCGCGCGAGGCGCTGAAGGGTGCGCGCTTCGCCCGCGACACGCTGCTGTCCGGCGTGACGACGATCCGCAACGTCGGCGCCTCCGGCTACTCGGACATCGCGCTGCGCGACGCGATCAACGCCGGCGACGTGATCGGTCCGCGCATGCTGGCGTCGGGCCCGGCCATCGGCAGCACCGGCGGTCACTGCGACAGCAACATGCTCGCGCCCGAATACGACGAGCATGCCGAAGGCGTGGCGGACGGCGTCGTTGCCGTGCGCGCCATGGTGCGCAGGAACATCAAGTACGGCGCCGACGTCATCAAGTATTGCGGCACCGGTGGCGTGTTCTCGAAGGGCGACACGCCCGGCGCGCAGCAGTACACGGCCGAGGAAGTGGCGGCGATCGTCGACGAGGCGCACATGGCGGGCCGGCGGGTCGCCGTCCATGCGCATGGCGCTGCGGGCATCAAGGTGGCGCTGAAGGCTGGCGTCGACACGATCGAACACGCCAGCCTCATCGACGACGAAGGCCTGGAACTCGCGAAGAAGAACGGCGCGTGGCTGTCGATGGACATCTACAACACCGAGTACACGCAGGCCGAAGGTCCGAAGCGCGGCGAGCTCGAGGAGTTCCTGCGCAAGGACCGCGAGGTCGCGCAGGCGCAGCGCGACAATTTCCGTAAGGCCGTGCAGAAGGGCATCAAGCTGACGATGGGCACCGACACGGGCGTGTTTCCGCACGCAGATGCGCCGAAGCAGCTCGCCTACATGGTGCAGTACGGCATGACGCCGATGCAGGCGATCCAGGCCGCGACCAAGGTCGGCGCCGAGGCGCTCGGCATCGAACAGACGACAGGCCAGATCGCTCCGGGCTACTCGGCCGACATCGTGGCCGTGACGCGCAATCCGCTCGACGACATCCACGCCATGGACAGCATCGAGTTCGTCATGAAGCAGGGAACCGTGTACAAACAGTAAGTCGGACGGGCAGGGGGACTCGCCATACGGGATCAATGGTTCGGGCATCCGCGGGGGCTTGCCACGCTCTTCATGACGGAGATGTGGGAGCGGTTCACGTATTACGGGATGCGTGGCATCCTGATCCTGTTCCTGGTCGACGCGGTCGCGACCGGCGGCTTCGGGCTCGACGATCGCAAGGCCACCGCGATCTACGGCCTCTACACCACGGCGACGTACCTGATGGCGCTGCCCGGCGGTTGGCTCGCCGACCGCCTGCTCGGTGCGCAGCGTGCCGTCGTGTCGGGCGCCGCGCTGATTCTTGTCGGCAACACGCTGCTCGCGATTCCAGCGGGACCCACGCTCTTCTACATCGGCTGCCTCGTGGTCGTGCTCGGCGTCGGGCTGCTGAAGCCGAACATCAGCGCGATGGTGGCGCAGCTGTACCCGGCAGGCGGCGCCTCACGCGACGCAGGGTTCACGCTCTTCTACCTGGGCATCAACGTCGGCGCATTGATCGGCTCACTGGCGACGCCCTGGCTCGCACAGCAGTTCGGTTGGCGCGCGGGAATTGCGGGCGCTGCCGTCGCGATGGCCCTGGGGCTCGCGCAGTTCCTGCTCACGCGCCATCACCTCGGCGACGCCGGAAAACGTGCGCGTCCCACGCATCCGGCTCTGCTCGCGGCCGACCAGCGGCAATGGCGCGGAGTGATGACCGTGCTGGGTGCCGTCGCTGTCGTCACGACGCTGATTGCGGCCGGCATCATCACGCTCGACCCGGCGCATGTCGCACGCTGGACCGCCGTTGCGATCCTCGGCGTGACCGTGGGGTATTTCTTCTACCTGCTCACGTTCGCCGGTCTCGACCGCACCGAGCGCCGACGCGTGCTGGTCGTGCTCGCGCTCTTCATTTCGTCAGCGCTGTTCTGGGCCGGCTACGAACAGGCGGGCTCCTCGTTGAACCTGTTCGCGGAACGGTTCACCGACCGCATGGTCGGCGGCTTCGAGATTCCCGCGGGCTGGTTCCAGGCGCCGAGTGCGCTCTATATCCTGCTGTTTGCGCCGGCGTTCTCCGCACTCTGGATCCACCTCGGCCGACGCAACCTCGACCCTTCGGCCCCCGCCAAGTTCGCATTTGGCCTGCTGCTGCTCGGCCTGGGGTTCATCGTGATGGTTGGCGCAGCCACCGTGGTCGCCAGCGGCCAGCTCGCCGGTCCGCAGTGGCTGCTGCTGGCTTACCTGCTGCATTGCTTCGGCGAACTGTGCCTGAGTCCCGTGGGCTTGAGCTCGGTGACGAAGCTCGCGCCGCCTCGTCTCGTCGGCCAGATGATGGGACTGTGGTTCCTGGCGACGTCGCTCGGCCTGTTGCTCGCCGGTCTCGTCGCGGGTGAGTTCGATGCGCAGGACGTCGCGTCGATGCCCGGCCAATACCTGAAGATCGCGCTCGTCTCGCTGGTTTCCGGGGCGGCCCTGCTGCTGATTGCCTCACGCGTGCAGCGGCTGGCTGGGGGCATCCGGTAGCAACGCGGAAATAGGGGACGTGCACCTGTTGCCGCGAGACCGGTGGCGGCAGCTTGCTCTCGCACCGCAACATCCACCAGACTCTGCAGCCTCGCGCCCGTTGGCGCAACCCATTGGAATAGCGAAAAAATAATGTCCAGCGCAGCAGTACCCGGCGTGCCCGGCGGCACCTTGCTCGGCCACCCGAAAGGGCTGTTCCTGCTCTTCGCGACGGAGATGTGGGAACGCTTCAGCTACTACGGCATGCGCGCACTGCTGGTGCTGTCGCTCGTGGCCGGCGTCGAGGCTTCGAACCCCGGTTTCGGCTGGACGCAGGCCGAAGCGCTCAAGCTGTACGGTCTCTTCACCGGCTTCGTCTACTTCACGCCGCTGATCGGCGGCTGGCTTGCCGACAACTACCTCGGCCAGCGCAAGTCCGTGATCATCGGTGGCCTGGTGATGGCCGCGGGCCAGTTCACGCTGGCGGCCGCGATTCCCGGCAACCTGCAGCTCTTCTACATCGGCCTGATCCTGCTCGTCCTGGGCAACGGCTTTTTCAAGCCAAACATCTCGACGATGGTCGGCGACCTGTATCCCGAAGGCGATGCACGTCGCGACGGCGCGTTCACGATCTTCTACATGGGTATCAACGCAGGCGCCTTCCTCGCGCCGCTAGTCTGTTCGACCCTCGGTGAAGATCCGGCCAGGGGCTGGGCGTACGGCTACTTCTGCGCCGGCGTCGGCATGATCCTGTCGGTCATCATCCAGTTGTTGTTCGCGCGAAAGTACCTGGGTGAAATCGGCGTCGTGCCTGCTGCACGCCGCGCGGCTGCGCTTGCGGGCGGCGAGAAGAAGCCCTTGACACCGGTCGAGGTGGATCGCCTGCGCGTGATCTTCATGCT
>JAPLSF010000399.1 GCA_026398785.1 Pseudomonadota bacterium
GGCGAAGGCGTGCAGCAGGCGCTGCTCAAGCTGATCGAGGGCACGATCGCCTCGGTGCCGCCGCAGGGCGGTCGCAAGCACCCGCAGCAGGAGTTCCTGCAGGTCGACACGGGCAACATCCTGTTCATCTGCGGCGGCGCCTTTGCCGGCCTCGAAAAGATCATCATGAACCGCACCCACAAGGGCGGTATCGGCTTCCAGGCGGAAGTCCGCGAGCAGAGCGCGCGCCAGCACGGCAGCGACCTGTTCCACGACGTCGAGCCGGAAGACCTGATCAAGTTCGGACTGATTCCTGAGTTCGTCGGCCGCCTGCCGGTCGTCGCGACGCTCGACGAACTCGACGAGGCTGCGCTGATGCAGATCCTCACCGACCCGAAGAACGCGCTGACGAAGCAGTACCGCAAGCTCTTCGACATGGAAGGCGTCGATCTCGAGTTCCGTGAGGAATCGCTGCGCGCGGTGTCGCGCAAGGCGATGCAGCGCAAGACGGGCGCCCGCGGCCTGCGCACGATCCTCGAGAACGTGCTGCTCGACATCATGTACGACCTCCCGAGCATGCGGAACGTGCAGAAGGTCGTGATCGACGAGGACGTGATCCAGGGCGAGAGCAAGCCCTACCTGGTGTACGGTCAGGACGAACCGCGTCTCGCGGCTGTCGAAGAGCGGCGCACCGGTTCGGACCACTAGGAAGGCCAGGAAGGCCAGGAAGGGACGGAAGGGGTTAGTCGAGCCGGCTGATCCCGGCCCATGAGCAGTTGATTACTGCGATTCCGCCCCAAAACTCCCCCCGCACGTCGCAAGGGCGAGCTACTATTTTCCCCAGAATTTCCCCCGCCTTCTGTCGCTGACGCCGCAGGAGGCACCAGACGGTCCGGAGACCCCCGCACGTGACCACCAGTCCTGAATCGAACACGCCGACGAAATCCGTGACGACACGCGCCGAGCCGATGCCGGTCCTGCCGTTGCGCGACGTCGTCGTCTATCCGCACATGGTCATCCCCCTGTTCGTCGGCCGTGAGAAATCCATCCTCGCTCTCGAGCAGGCGATGAAGGTCGACAAACAGGTCCTGCTGCTCGCGCAGAAGCAGGCGGACGTGGACGAACCCGCCGCCAAGGACCTCTACGACGTCGGTACGATCGCGACGATCCTGCAGTTGCTGAAGCTGCCGGACGGCACCGTCAAGGTGCTGGTCGAGGGCGTCGAGCGCGCCTCCGTCACCGAGTTGCAGCAGACCGATTACTTCACCGCGATCGCCACACCGCTCACGGACGGCGAGCGCTACGACGAGCGCGAGATGGACGTGCTGGTGCGTTCCGTCGTCTCGCAGTTCGAGCAGTAC
This sequence comes from Pseudomonadota bacterium, assembly GCA_026398785.1. Classification (GTDB taxonomy): domain Bacteria; phylum Pseudomonadota; class Gammaproteobacteria; order Steroidobacterales; family Steroidobacteraceae; genus RPQJ01. Next base: position 1,341 of record JAPLSF010000399.1, read on the forward strand.
GTGAAGCTGAACCGCAAGGTTCCGCCGGAAATCCTCACTTCGCTGGCCGGCATCGAGCAGCCGGGCCGCCTCGCGGACACCGTCGCTGCGCACATGTCGCTCAAGCTCGACGCCAAGCAGAAGGTGCTCGAGATCCAGGACGTGCGCCGTCGCCTCGAGCACATCCTCGCGCTGATCGAAGGCGAGATGGACGTGCTGCAGATCGAGAAGCGCATCCGCGGCCGCGTCAAGCAGCAGATGGAGAAGAGCCAGCGGGAGTACTACCTCAACGAGCAGATGAAGGCCATCCAGAAGGAACTGGGCGAGCTCGACGACGCGCCGAACGAAATCGCGGAACTCGAGAAGCGCATCACGCGCGCCGGCATGCCGAAGGAAGCGCGCGAGAAGGCGAAGTCCGAGCTGGCGAAGCTCAAGCTCATGTCGCCGATGTCGGCCGAAGCCACCGTCGTGCGCAATTACGTCGACTGGCTGGTGAAGTGCCCGTGGCGCAAGCGCACGAAGGTGAAGCACGACCTCGCCGGCGCCGAGAAGGTGCTGAACGAGGACCACTTCGGGCTCGACAAGGTCAAGGAACGCATCGTCGAGTACCTCGCGGTGCAGCAGCGCGTGCAGACGCTGAAAGGCCCGATTCTCTGTCTCGTCGGTCCTCCCGGCGTGGGCAAGACCTCGCTCGGCCAGAGCATCGCGCGTGCCACCAACCGCAACTTCGTGCGCATGTCGCTTGGCGGCGTGCGTGACGAGGCCGAGATCCGCGGCCATCGCCGCACCTACCTCGGCTCGATGCCCGGCAAGATCGTGCAGAACATGGTCCGCACCGGCGTGAAGAACCCGCTGTTCCTGCTCGACGAAGTCGACAAGATGGCGATGGACTTCCGCGGTGATCCATCGTCCGCCCTGCTCGAAGTGCTGGACCCGGAGCAGAACGCGTCATTCAACGACCATTACCTCGAGGTCGATTTCGACCTGTCCGACGTGATGTTCGTCTGCACGGCCAACAGCCTGAACATCCCGCCGCCGCTGCTCGATCGCATGGAAGTCATCCGCCTCCCCGGGTACACCGAGGACGAGAAGTCGAACATCGCGCGCCGCTACCTGCTGCCGAAGCAGATGAAGCAGAACGGGCTGCGGGACGACGAACTCAAGGTCTCCGATCCCGCGATCCTCGACGTGATCCGCCATTACACGCGTGAAGCGGG
>JAPLSF010000211.1 GCA_026398785.1 Pseudomonadota bacterium
CAGAGCAGTTCACGCACTCGCCGCGAGTAGGGGCTGGACTCGAAGCTGAACAATTCCAGCGGACGCTTCGGCGCTTTCGACGGTCGGGCCCGGGCGCCCGCCCGCACGCGCGGCATTCCGGCCACGACCGATGAGGTGACGTCGAACGGGCGCAACAGACGCGTGGGCGCCGCGCGCCCGCCGTAACGTCGGTACAGGTGGTCGATGATGGCGTCGGATTCGTACATCGACTCGCCGTTGTTGGGATCCACCAGGAACGGGAACTGTTGCTTGCCGCCCAGCTCTGCGACCTGCGGTCGAAAGCGCTTGCCACCATGGGGCGCCGGGTAAATCAGTGCGTCGAGATCGAGTTCGGTCAGCGCCTCGCGCACCAGGCGGCAGTACGGGCAAGCCTCGAACTCATAGAGCTTGAGATGCTTCGCCGGTTGTTGCGCCGACCCGCGGGCATTGGTGCCACGCCACAAGCGCAGGGTCGAGGTCAGGGACGAATTCAGGACGTCGAATGTGTTGCCCATGCCGCCATTAAATCATGCGACAGCCGCGGTTGCGCCCGGCCGGATCAGAAATCGTAGCGCAGACTGGCGGACGCATTGAAACCGGCCCGCGTGTAATAGGGCACCAGAGGATCGCTCGCGACACGACCGCGGACGTCCGCCCATTCGATGTACTCGGTGTCCGTCAGGTTGAACAACCCGACGTTCAGCCTCAGCCTCGGGCTGAGGCTGACGTTGACCAGCCAATCGAGCGTGGCAAAGCCCTCGGTGCGGTACAGGTCCGCCCTGCTGCGATCGACATCGCGCTGCGCCTCTACGGCCGTCATGGCGAGTTCCGATCCCCAGCGCGCCGACGGAGCGTCGTATCGCATGCTGAGCACCAGTCGCGGCGGATCGATGGAATTGAGCGGCACGTCGCGCGTGCGGTCATCGCCACGCAACCACGACCCGGCGAGCCGTCCGGTCCAGCCCTGCAGCCGATGCGACCAGACCGAAGCGTCAACGCGCGCATCGAACTCGGCGCCGTAGATCCGTGCCTCCGCGACGTTCTGTGACTGGAACAGCGTCACGCCGGTCGCCGGATCGACGCCCAGGTTCACCTTCGACTCGATGAAGTCGCTGTACTCGGTATCGAAGACACTGGCCGTCAGCGCGACTGGCGCCCCTGACAGGCGCATGCCGAGCTCGAAGCCATCACTGCTCTCGGGCTGCAGGTTCGGGTTCGGAATCGCACGCACGTTGAACAGCGGGATTTCCAGGCCGATGTTGACGTCTTCGGGTGGCGGCGAGCGGAAGCCGTGCGCGTACTGGAAGAACACGCCGAATCGGTCGTTGATACGGTAGGTCGCGCCGAGTTTCGGCGCGAACGACAGCTCGTCCACTCCGACGGGCGACGTCGACGGGTTGTCTTCACGGAAGATGCGATCCGTCTGCGGTGCGAGATCGTAGTAATCCACGCGCAACGCCGGCACGAGCGTCCAGCGCGAATCCGCGAGTCGAATTTCGTCCTGTGCAAAGACTCCGACCGCGACCACCGTGGACAGCGGCAGGTCACGCAGTGGAAACGTCTCGCCGAGTATCGTCGGCGTCGTCGCGCCGGTCGTCAGGTTGGTCTGCAGACCGTCCCGCAGTTCCTCGAGCTCGGAACGCGTGGCCTCGATGCCATACACCACGTCGTGCACGACCGAGCCGGATTCGATGGCTTTCAGGGCGGTGAACTCGAAGCCGAACGTGCTCTCGTCATAGTCGAATGCGCGGTCGAGCTGCACGGGTGGCGTGCGTGGCGGAACCGCGCGACGCACTTCGTAGGTGTCCTGGTCGGTTTCCGTGCCCTGCCAGTACGCGCTCCAGTCGGCGGAATCAAAGACCGCATGCAGACCGATCAAGGCCTGCTGCACGCTGACGCGATAGCGCAGCATCTCGTCGTCACCCTGGAGCACGGTGGTATTGAGGAAACGGCCCACCCCGAGGAAGGCATTGACGTCGGTTGACTGCTGCACGCGCCCGGCTTCGGCCGTCAACGTCAGCGGACCGCCCGGCATGTCGCTGGTCACCTTGAGCATCACCGAGTCGTCCGTGAAATCGCTGGGGTTCGGCGTGACGCCAGCCGCCGTGTCGGATTCGTGCCCCTCGCGGCGCGAGTAGCCGACGAGCCAGTTCGCAGTGCCGATCATTCCGGCTGCGAGCACCGCTGCGCGCCAGGCTTCGTTCTCCGAGTCGTAGCCGGCCTCGGTGCGCACGGTGTATCCACCTGCGCCCTGTGCGAGCAGCCGGTCGGGAGTCAGCGTCGTCATGGCGACCACACCGCCGATCGCATCGCTGCCATACAGCGAAGACGCCGGTCCGCGCAGGAACTCGACGCGATCGACGAATGACGCATCCACGAACGCTCGTCCCGAATCCGCATAACTGCCCACGGCAAACCCGCCCGCCGCGGGAATGCCGTCGACCTCGACGGCGACGCGGTTACCACCGAGACCACGCACGGAAATCGTATCGAGCCCGAACCGGAAAGGATCGTTGCGGACGCTGAGCCCCGGCTCGTAACGCACGAGTTCACGGATGTCGGTCGCGAGCGTCGCCTCTATGCGCGCCTGGTCGATGACCGTTACCGTCGCGGCGACGCGCGAGATCGGCGTCAGCCGGCGCGCGTAGACAGTGATGGTCTCGAGGTCGGACTCGGCAGCGCTCCGCATGGGCTGGCCCGTGGCTGGCACCGCCGCCGCACCCAGGAGTAAGGCGACCACGGAGCGCATAGGAGCCGGCTGGCGCGAACTGATGGGCATGGGTTCGGGTTCTTCTGTTGGCTGCGCCGATGGGCGCCCCGCACTGGCAGGATGGACCGCGGCCGATGCCACAGCCATGACCTGGATCAATCCCCGACGGAGTTTTTGCTGACGGATTGACCTGGATCAATCGTTTCCAGCGGCAAGAAGTGCAGATTGCGCACATCGCCCAGGGTTCACGCGCCAACTGTGGACCGCCGCCCACTAGAGACACCACGACCATGACCAATACCAGGACCAACATCAGATCCGGTTCGATTCTCCTGCTGGCCGCCGCCGGGCTCTCGGGCGTCGCCATGGCAGCAGATTCCGCGCCGGCCACACCGGCCACGCCCGCCACGTTTGTCGACGCCATGACGGGCGGCAAGGCCCACCTCGAGTTCCGGTACCGCCTGGAGACGGTCGACCAGGATCCGTTTACCGACGACGCCGTCGCTTCCACGCTGCGCAGCCGGTTGAACTACCAGACCGGCGAGTGGAATCACCTGACCGCCTTTCTCGAGGCCGACAACGTCACTGTGCTCGGCAACGACACCTACAACAGCACCGTCAACGGCGTGACTGACCGCCCGGTCGTGGCGGATCCGGAGTACACCGAGGCGAACCAGGTGTACCTGCAACTGAAGCTCGGAACCTTCACGGGCATCGGGGGTCGCCAGCGCATCACGCTCGACAACCAGCGGTTCATCGGCAACGTTGGTTGGCGCCAGAACGAGCAGACCTACGACGCACTGACGTTCAAGAGCAGCGCGCTCACGAAGACGCAACTGCACTACTCGTACATCGCCAACGTCAACCGTATCACCGGCCCCGACGAGGGCTCGCAGCCTGCGAACTACCACGGGGCCAGCCATGCACTGAACGGCAAGGTGGACCTCGGAGCGTTCGGTGCCGTGACGGGCTTCGCCTACCTCCTCGACTTCCAGAACGCCCCGGCGCTCTCGAGCAGCACGTACGGCGTGCACTGGGCCGGAACGTACAAGGTAGCGGAGGCGACGAAGCTCAACTGGCTCGCCTCCTACGCCAGCCAGGGCGACTATGCGGACAACCGGAACGACTACTCCGCCGACTACTACCTGCTCGAAGGCGGCGCGACGCTCGGCAAGTTCGGTCTCAAGGCGGGTTACGAGGTGCTGGGCGGCGACGACCAGCCAAACCACGCCTTCCAGACGCCGCTCGCGACACTGCATGCCTTCCAGGGCTGGGCCGACAAATTCCTGACGACTCCGCGCGGCGGCGTCGAGGACCTGTACCTGGGCGCCACTGCCAACGTGGGTCCGGTAGCCCTGCAGCTCGTCTGGCACGA
>JAPLSF010000355.1 GCA_026398785.1 Pseudomonadota bacterium
GTGCAACTCCTCGAGCAACGAATCCAGCGCGGCAAGGCGCGCGTCGTCGTCGTCGAGGTCGGCTCGCGTCTCGAGGATCGCCAGGATGTTGTCCTCGACGGACAGCTTGCGGAACACCGACGCCTCCTGCGGCAGGTAGCCCACGCCCAACTGGGCGCGACGGTACATCGGCAGGCGCGTCAGTTCCTCGTCGTCGAGGTGGATGCGACCTTCATCGCACGGCACCAGGCCCACGATCATGTAGAAGGCGGTGGTCTTGCCGGCACCGTTCGGGCCGAGCAGTCCGACGACTTCGCCGGAGGTGACCTCGAGCGACAGGTCTTTCACCACTTGCCGCGAGCGATAGCTCTTGCCCAGCGCCTCGGCGCGCAACCGACTCGTCGTCATGGGCCACCGCCAGTATCGGGCGGCGCCGCGGGAGTCTTTTTCGGGGGATTGATCGTGATCTGCACGCCGCCCGGGTCTTTCTCGCTCGGGTTGGCCTGCACGCGTTCGCGGCCGATGTCGTACACCAGCGTGTTGCCGCGAATCTCGTTGTTGCCGTCGGTGAGCCAGGCATCTCCCGTCAGGCGCACGGTGGCGGCCTTGACGTCGTAATTGATGGCGGCTGCGCGTCCCCGCGCCACCTGGTTCTTTTCCTTGAGCTGCTGCTCGAACTGCGCCGGCGTCCCCTTGATCGACGCGCTGGCGATCGCGTTGTTCTTGAACATCACGCGCGCCTCGCTCGACTGCAGCTTGCCGCCGGGCACCGTGATCTTCACGTCGCCCTGCAGCCGCCACTCGGAGTTGTTGAACTCGAGCCCGGTCGCGCTCGCCTGCAGCGCGGTGACCTCGAGTCCGCCCTGCGTGATCTTCACGCGCTTGAACAGCAGCGTGTTGTTCTTGTAGTCGAAATCCGACGACGCGGCTTCGAGGTTGATCGGGAGCTCCGAGTTGCCCGCTGGCAGGCCGGTCTGCGCATGAGCGAATGGGACAGCCCCCAGCAGCGTCACGGCGGCCATGAGCAAGCTGCGCGCCTGGCGCCGTTTACGGTTTGAACTGGCCATTGACGTTTGATTCTAGCCGCAGCGTTCCCTGGTTCAAACCGACGCGCATGCCGCGTCCGCGCAATTGGTGGGGTCCAAAATCCACGGTCACGGCCGCCGCAGTCTGCACCACGTTCGTGCGCGTGTCGTAAGCCAGCTCGTCCGTGCGGATGACCGCTTTGCCCTCGCTGCGCTCTGCCGCACCGACGACGAGCACATTGCCCTCCAGCTGCAGCGACCCGTGATCGCTAGGCATGCGTCCGCGATCCGCGGTCACGTGCCATTCGCCCTGTTTCTGCGTGGTGTAGTCGAGTTCGAGCTGCGCGAGGCGCACGCTCTGGTCGGTGAGCTGCTGCTCGATCGACCTGGCACGCACGACGACCCGCGGCCGGCCATCCGCGCCGAGTTCGGTGAGCTTGGCGTCATTCAGGTAATAGCCGCGTTCGTCCGCAGCTGTTGTGGACTCCGTCGCATCGTCCGGGCTGCCCGCCAGCATCTTGAGCAGCAGGGCGCCTCCGGCCACCACCGCCACCATCGTCACGATGCGCTGGATCAGGTGCCGTGTGCGGTCAGCAGCAGATCGCATACTTCCCTCACGGCGCCGTGGCCGCCGGCCGACGGCGTGGTCCAGTGGGCGGCGGCGCGCGCCGTTGGATGGGCATCGGCCACGGCGACCGCCAGGGTTGCGCGCTCGAGCATCGGCACGTCGGGAGTGTCGTCGCCCACGCAGGCAAGCGCATCGGCAGCGACCTGCAGTTCGCGCAGCAGTTCTTCGAGTGCAGCGCGCTTGTCGGCAATGCCCTGGCGCACGTGGCGAATGCCGAGTTCAGCCGCGCGGCGCGTAACCGCAGGCGAATCGCGGCCGGAAATGATGGCGACGGCGATGCCCGCGCGCTGCACGGCGACGATGCCGGAGCCATCGCGCACGTGGAAGACCTTCGTCTCTTCGCCATGGGCTGTGAGGTGCAGGCGGCCGTCGGTCAGCACGCCGTCGACGTCGAGCACGAGCAGCCGGACCCGGCGGGCACGCTCGAGCAGGGCCGGATCGTGCTGCGTCACATGACACCCGCGCGCAGCAGATCGTGGACGTTGAGGGCGCCGACCAGCAGCCGATCGTCGTTCGACTGCACGACCGGCAAGGA
>JAPLSF010000398.1 GCA_026398785.1 Pseudomonadota bacterium
GCATGCCACACCCGCACGCTCGGCATCGGCGCGGGCGCAACCGAGAATCCGCTCAGCGCCAAGCTGCTGATGGCCCCGGCCGGGACCAAGCGCAGCGTCTGGCTCACTGACTACGTCTCCAAGATCAATGACGGCCTCTGGAACACAACCAAGAACAATGCCAGTGGCACGCCTACGGCGCTCGGCGACGGCATCCACCCCCGCCAGCACCATCAGCAGGCGACCGACTTCATCAAGTCGGTCAAGTATCGCAATCAGTACCTGCTGATGACCTGCACGTCATGCCACGATCCGCACGGCACCGGCGATCAGTTCACTCCGCCGGTGGAGCAGCACCAGCTCAATGCGGTGCTCGATGCAGCCCCGAACACGTCAGGTCTCTGCCTTGGCTGCCACGACGCGTACTTCCCGGCGGGCGCCACGGTCGGCGAACGCATTCAGGCTCATTACGTTGCCCAGGGCATCGTCGTCAACTTTGCCAAGCCCGACATCAGCTGCGCCCAGTGTCACACGCCGAAGACCGCCAAGTCCGGCGCGGGCCTGCGGCAGGCTGTCATCGGCGGCAATCAATACTGGTCGGGCGACATCAGCGGCCACCTCTTCCAGATGCCGAGGAAGTCCGTGGTGGCCGGCAAGGTGGACGGGACCATCACCGGCAACGACGTGATGCCAGTGCCATACACCAACAAGTGCGGCGTCTGCCACTTCTCGCTCTAGCCGGAATCACGTCCCGGTCGTGAGGCGCCGGCCGCGCGGAATCCTCCGCGCGGCCGGTGTCGTTTCAGAAAGCCTCATGACTGATGCCGCGATACTGCGGATTGAACCTGCGCGACTGGATATCTCGAGATGGATGATCGGAACAGGTGGATGATGGGTGCCCTCCTGGTGCTGACCTCCGCCCCACTGGCAGCGTGGGCAGGGCCGCCCTTCCGTACTGACGATCCGGAATCAGTTGGGTACCAGCACGCCGAATTCTACGTGTTCACGCAGCAGACGCTTGGCGCCGATGCCCGCACCGGCGTACTACCGGCATTCGAGTTCAACTACGGCATCCACGAAAATGTGCAGTTGCACCTCACTGCGCCGTACGCGTTCACGACGCCCTCCGGCCAAGGTTCGACCCGCGGCTACGGTGACACGGAACTCGGAATCAAGTGGCAGTTCAATGACGAGACGGACACGCTGCCGATCATTGGCCTCTTTCCCCTGGTCGAAATCCCGACGGGCAACGAGCGCAAAGGCCTGGGCAGCGGCGCCACCCAAGTGTTCGTCCCGCTATGGATACAGAAGAGGTGGGGAAGATTCCAGACCTATGGCGGTGGGGGCTACTGGTTCAACAGCAATGCCGATAACGAGAACTACTGGTTCTTCGGCTGGCAGGCGCAGTATCAGTTCTCCGAAAAACTGACGCTCGGATCGGAGGCCTTTCATACCACCCAGCAAGTAGCGGGCCAGGGCGCGAGCAGCGGCTTCAATGTCGGCGGCTTCTACAACTTCGACGAGCACCATCACTTGTTGTTCTCGGCCGGCAAGGGACTGCAGAACGCCGCCGAAACAAATCGTGTGTCGACCTACCTGGGCTACCAGTACACGTATTGAGGCGCGGCCGGAAGGGCGGTGCGCAGCAACGCTCGCACCCCACCCCTTGGCATCGGTACCCCTGTAAAACCGGTCTGATGCGTCGCCGTCAACGACGGACGACGTGAGCTGCAGAGCAGCTTGAACCGGACGTACCCGCTGCATCGGATGTCGATCAGGGCAGCAAGGCCGTGAGCGGCTGCTTTGGAGAACAGGCCCATTCGAGCAGCCGTCGGCCAAAGACGGCTGTACTCGGAAACCGGTCGTTGGCGGTGCGATCTTCTGGCAGCTTGGATGACCGGAAGTGGCCGACTTTACGCCTAGGCGAAGGTCTGCTTTCTACCCGCAAACGTCGCGCCGGCCAAAGCGATTCAGTGGCCGAGCCTGGTCATTGGTGACTAGTGATCACTGATCACTAATCACTTCTTCAGGAGATCGCCAGCGTCGAGACCGAGGCGCTCGATCGTCGACAGCACGCGCGGCCATTCCGTCGCGAGGAATTTCTCGCGCTCGTCCCGCATCAGGGCGACGCGCGCGCCCGGTGTGACGAACGACTGTCAGCGGATTGAGCGTGTGCTCGGCGGCAACGCTGCGCACGGAAGGCAAAGCCTCGCCTTCGCCGAGCGTGCCTTCGAGGATCATCGCCACCACCTTGTCACGGAGCTGGCGGTAGATCGGCTGGTTGTCGTTCCAGGTGGAGTCCATGCGTCGTCAAAGTTCGGAACATGGTGGTGCGCTGCTCTACTGTAGCAGAACACCGAGGCCGGTCCCTTTCAGGGGTGACCGGTGCGCGATATCGCGACGGAGGGGTGCGCATCGAGAGCCGGGGGCGTGATGGCCTGAAGCGCCACCGGCCTCGATGCGACCGCATACCCTGCAACCAACCATGCGGCTACGGCGAGGACTGTTGCCCAGAACCTGTCCGACGTCTTCATGGCGGTCACCTCATCCGTGAGCGGGCTTCCTTGGTGTTGTAGTTAACTACAACACTAAACACTTTGCAAGACCCTCCGTACAAGTCGAGCCGGGGGTGCGGTGGCTTTCTGGCAAAGCCTGCTTTGCAGCGCGTTAAAATGTCGAACCCCGGACAGACACGAGCGGTGGGCACCCTGACCCGCCATGAGCGACCCGGGATCCGACACAACATAGAGAATTCCCCCCCATGAAGACCCCCATCAACGTCGCCATCACCGGGGCCGCGGGCCAGATCGGCTACGCGCTCGCCTTCCGAGTGGCCTCGGGCCAGATGCTCGGTCCCGACCAGCCGGTCAACCTGCACCTGCTCGAAATCACGCCCGCTCTCGGCGCGCTGCAGGGCGTCGTCATGGAACTCAACGACTGCGCGTTCCCGACACTGAACAAGGTCGTGGCGACGGACGACGCGAAGGTCGCGTTCAAGGATTGCCACGCTGCGCTGCTCGTCGGCGCGCGTCCGCGCGGACCGGGCATGGAGCGCAAGGACCTGCTGCTCGCCAACGCGCAGATCTTCTCGGCGCAGGGCAAGGCGCTCGACGCCGTCGCTGA
>JAPLSF010000279.1 GCA_026398785.1 Pseudomonadota bacterium
GTGCCCGAAGCCTATGAGCAGTTGAAGGCGCTCACGCGCGGACGCCGCATCGACGGGCCAGCGGTCGCAAAGTTCGTCGACGGGCTGCCAATCCCGCCCGAAGAAAAGGCAAGGCTCAAGGCGCTGACTCCAGCGACGTACATCGGTCTCGCGGCCCGGCTGGCCCGCGAAGTCTGAGTCGCCAGCGGCAACGTTTGACATAACCCTGCTACCGCTCGTCGCAATGACTTCGCGACCCACCCGGGATTACGTCGTGCGACTGGCCACGTGGGAGCACGACCGCTTGCTGATTCAGCGCGTACGGCGGTCTGTTTTCATCGAAGAACAGCAGATCGCGGAACGCGACGAGTGGGACGAGCTCGATCCCGTCATCCCGCACGTGCTCGTTTTCGAACCACCGGCTGCCGCAAAACGTGACGCGGTCGGCACGGGACGCCTGGAACCCACCGGTAAGATTGGCCGCGTCGCAGTACTGCCGCAGTACCGTGGTACCGGAGCTGGCGTCGCCGTGATGCGTCGCCTCATGGATCTCGCAGCCGAGCGCGGTTTCCAGGAGGTGTACCTCAATGCGCAGATGTCAGCCGCCGGATTCTACCAGCGGCTGGGTTTCCGGGCCGATGGTCCGGAGTTCGACGAGGTCGGAATACCGCACCAGCGCATGCGCCGGGCGGTCGGGAAGCGGGATGGAACATCGGCTGGACCTGACGGGAACGCGCAGCATCCTCTCGAATCTTGAGGAATACCGGGCCGCGGTCGCAGAGATCGCGACACGCGCCAATCGCACGCTTTCCATCTACACGACCGACCTCGAGCCGCTGATCTACGACCACGACCTCTTCCTCGAGCCGGTCAAGCGGCTCGTCCTGGCCCGCAGCCATGCGCGCCTGCGCGTGCTGATCTCGAATCCCGGCCGCGTCTCGCGTGAAGGCAACCGCTTCATGATGATGGCGCGCCGTCTCACGAGTTACATCGACCTGCGCAACGTCGCGCCCGAGTACCGCAGCAACCCCTGCTCGTTCATCGTGGCCGACGACAAGGCCATCGCGCTCCGGCAGCAGGCGTCGACGTGGGAAGGCATCGTCGAGTTCAACGACGTCGCGGTCGTCAAGCGCTATCTCGCCTATTTCGACGAGGTCTGGGCTGGCAGCCTGGTCCAGCCCGAAATGCGCGCCACGGCGGTCGACTGCTGACCGCGCGCGGGCTGGCTATAATAACCGGCATGGTATGGAAGCCTGACGTCACCGTGGCAGCCGTCGTCGAACGCGACGGAAAATTTCTGTTGGTCGAAGAGCGCGCGGGCGGCCGGGTGGTGTTGAACCAGCCCGCCGGTCACCTCGAGCACAACGAATCCCTGCAGCACGCCATCGCGCGCGAGACCCTCGAGGAAACCGGCTGGACGTTCGTCCCACGCGACATCGTCGGCATTTACCTCTGGCAACCCGAGCATCTGAGCAAGACCTTCCTGCGTATCGCGTTCTGCGGCCAGCTGGAGGGTCACGATCCCTCGCGGCCCCTCGATCACGGCATCCTGCGCACCCGCTGGCTCGATCGCGAGCAACTGGTGGCGGCGCAGGCGCGGCATCGCAGCCCGCTGGTAGCACGTTGCGTAGACGATTACCTGAGCGGCGCGCGGTATCCGCTCGAACTCCTGACGCACCTGATGCGCAGCGTCGAAACCGCCGCCGACATGACGACGTCGAGCGCCGCTAGCGGCTGAGACGCGCACCTCTGCCTGGCGTGGAAAAGGCAGACGCGCGCTGGTAGCCGGCGTCCGACCCGGCCTGTCCTGTCGCGCTTGGAAAGGCAGACACGCGCGCGCCAGGACAGGCCGGATCGAACGCCTGGCTGCACGAGCCTCCGCATCTTTTCCCCCTCAATTGAATACTGAGGCGCTGTTTGGCGAGTGGTCGAGCCGGGACCATCCCCCGAGCGCGTGTCTGCCTTTCCAAGCTCGGGGGATGGTCCCCGGATCGACCGCTTGTAGCGACCACATCCCTCCAACCGACGCGGGAGAGGGAGCAGGACAGGTAAGATTCGCGCATGCCTTCCCCCCGCGTCGTGCTCGCGCTCTCCGGCGGCGTCGATTCCGCCGTCTCCGCCGTGCTGCTGCAGCGCGCGGGTTTCGACGTGCACGCGCTCTTCATGCGCAACTGGGACGAAGACGAGGACGGTTACTGCACGGCCGCGGCCGACCTGCAGGATGCGCGTCGCGTCTGTGACGATCTCGGCATCCCGCTGCACGCAGTGAGCTTCGCGGCCGAGTACCGCGATCGCGTCTTCCAGCATTTCCTCGACGAGCTGGCGGCCGGCCGCACGCCCAACCCGGACGTCGCCTGCAATCGCGAAATCAAGTTCGGTGTCTGTTACGAGCACGCGCTGCGCCTCGGCGCCGAATGGTTCGCCACCGGCCACTACGCGCGCATGCAGCAAGGCCGGTTGTTGCGCGGCCTCGATCCCGGCAAGGACCAGACCTATTTCTTGCACACGGTGCCGGGTGCGATGCTCGCGCGCACGCTGTTTCCCATCGGTGACCTGCCGAAGGACGCAGTCCGCAAGCTCGCGCACGAACAGGCACTGCCCGTGCACGACAAGCGCGACAGCACCGGCATCTGCTTCATCGGCGAGCGTCCCTTCGCCGAATTTCTCGCCCATTACCTGCCCGCGCAGCCCGGCCCCATCGAAACACCGGAAGGCAAACGGCTCGGCACTCACCGTGGCCTGATGTATTACACGCTGGGCCAGCGCCAGGGGCTCGAGGTCGGCGGCGTGCGCGGCGCGGCCGAGAAGCCGTGGTATGTCGCAAAAAAGGACCTG
>JAPLSF010000087.1 GCA_026398785.1 Pseudomonadota bacterium
GTAGTGCTGGATCGCGCGGTCGAACAGGTCTTCGTCCGCGACGCCCCAGACGTTCTCGAAGCGGACCTTGTCGATGTCCGTGCGGTCGAGCACCTGGAACCCGTTCCCCGAGAAGAACCGGTTCATGTCGTCGAAGTAGCCGTAACCGCCGTAGAAAAAGCTGCTCTGGTAGCCGAGGTCGTTCATGACCTTGCCCCAGCTGCCGATTCCCTGGTTGCCAGGCCGGCGCAGGATCGAGACGGTCGGAATCGGCGGGAACGACGAGGTGATCGCCTCGAGGCCGCGCACGGTGCGCGTGCCAGAGGCGTAGGTATTGGAGAACCAGAGTCCCTGCTTCGCGAAGGAATCGAAGTTCGGCGTCCAGTCCTTTTCCGCGCCGTGCAGCTTGCTGAACTCGGCGCCGAACGATTCGCTCGACACGACGACGACGTTGAGCCTGCCGAGGCCTTCGGGGCGGGCCGCATGCAGCCGGTTGATCTTGCCTTCCGCCAGCTGCGTGAACGGCGCGCTGTCGGCCGCCAGTTGCTGCTCCAGCAGTTTCAGGTTCTCCGCCGGCTTGGCGTGCGCGTAGTACGCCTCGTAGTCGATGTCGCTGGTGCGCGCTGCGCGGAAGAAGCTGCTGTGGCCGTTCTGCACCAGCTCGTTTTCGACGCGGTTCGACGACAGCGACAGGGCGTTGGTCAGGTAGAACGCGACTGCGAGGGCCAGGACGATCGCATACGGCATGAATGCGACGAGCCGCTCACGGAACCGCACGACGTGATCGAACCCGGGCTTGATCGTGTGGCGCAGGAAGTAGACCGCCAGCGCGGCCAGCGACACCGCGACACCGAGCACCTTCATCACCGGGTACGCATCCCAGATGTCGATGAACACCTCGGTCGGATACGCGAGGTAGTCGTACGCGACGATGTTGAAGCGCGCGTCGAACTCCTCGAAAAAGAAGTATTCCGCTGCGGTCAGGTAGATCAATCCGGTAATCGTCGCGGCAGTGGCCCCGTACAGGATCACGCGGTTGGCGGTCGACCGGAACCAGCGATCGGGCACCAGCAGGATGTAGAGCGCGAAGGGCGCGAAGAGGTACAGGCTCTCGACCAGGTCGTTGATGAATCCCGCCGCCAGGATGTACGGCAACCGGGAGGCGGCAACATCGGCCTCGATGCCGAACTTGAACCACAGAAACGTCCGGCCGGCCAAGCCCAGCACCAGGTAGACGGCCACGATGGTCAGCCAGGGCGAAAAGCGCTTCAGGGACCTGTGCAGCGGAGGCATCTAGCTGAAATCCTTGAAGAAATGCGGGCAGCCGCACCGCCGCTTGCGTGTCGGTCATGGACATGGACTAGACGCGAAATCGACCCGGAATCGATCTTCGGATAGCCCGACGGACAAGAAATCGCGTCCGAGATGTATTTTTCAATGTTTGACGCGGCCACGGCAACCGTGGTCAGTCACGCAGCACAAATGCAGCCGCCGCGACCAGCTGTTCGAGGTGGTCTACGCGCGATGTGCCAGGGATTGGCAGCATAGCCGATGATTGACCGAGCAGCCAGGCGACGGCCGCCTGCGGCAGCGACCACCCGTGAGCCGCTGCTGCACTCTCCAATCGGTCGCGTGCGTCGCTCCGCGAATCGGCGCGTGCCTGCACCAGAGGCGACCAGGGAATGAACGCGAGGCCGTCGCGTTCGCACGCGTGCAGCACCGGATCCGACGCGCGATCCGCGACGTTGTACCGGTTCTGCACCGACACGATCGGCACGATGCGGCGCGCGCGGTCGAGTTCCTGCCGGTTGAAGTTGGACACGCCGACGTGGCGAATCTTGCCTTCCTGCTGCAGCCGCGCGAGCTCACCAACGGAATCCTCCAGCGGCACGGCCGGATCGATCGCATGCAGCTGGTACACGTCGATGCGGTCGAGCCGCAGGCGCCGCAGGCTCGCCTCGCACGCCGCCCGCAGATGCTCCGGCCTGCCGTCGCGCGCCCAGGTCGGCTTGTCGGGACGCACGATGCCGCCCTTGGTCGCGATCACGAGATCGGCCGGGTAAGGGAAGAGCGCCTCCGCGATCAGCCGCTCGCTGACTTCCGGGCCGTAGGAATCGGCGGTATCGATGAAACGCACACCGAGCCGGACCGCGGTCTGCAACAGCCGCAGAGCCGCCGCACGGTCCGGAGGCTCGCCCCAGATACCATCGCCCGTGATGCGCATGGCGCCGAAACCAAGACGCGGCACGCGCAAGTCGCCGCCCAGCGTGATGAATCCGGCATTGGCGGCATCAACTTGCGGGATGGCGTTCGGCACGGGGCGGGTCCTTTGGCTTTGACTTAACGCTACTCGCACGCGTGACGGGAGTCACTCATTGGCCCGTCCGTCGTGTCGAGAACCGCAGGGAAGGCTAGCGTTCCCCGCGTGTCCAATCGGGACTCGATCGCTGACGAGCCGAGGAGGTTTTGATGCAATCGTTCACAGCATTGGCGCAACGCGCAGGGATTGCGCTGCTCATGGCCCTGCCGTGCGCTGCGCTCGCGACACCCCCGAGCTCGGCGCCTGCGCATGGCTGGCGTAAGAAGAATGATCCGACCTATGCCGGCTACAGCGGCCGCGCCTGGGACTACGACTATGGCGTGCGCTCTGGCTCGTGCGATCGTGACCGGATCGGCCAGGTGCTTGGTGGCGTCGTCGGTGGCGTTGCGGGCGGTGCGATCGGCGGCGAGGTCGCCAAGGGCAGCACCGAGCGCAACGTGGCCATCGTGGTCGGCACGGTCGTCGGCGCGGCCATCGGCTCCGCGGTCGGGCGACGCATGGACAAGACCGATCGCTCCTGCGTCGGCCACTCGCTCGAACTCGCCGCTTACGGCCAGAGCGTCCGCTGGACCAATCCGAACACCCGCGTAACCTACCAGCTGACCCCGCTCGACGCCGAGCACGGCAGTGACGGTTGCCGCCAGTTCAAGCTCATCGCGCACGGCTCCTTCGGCCTGAGCGAGGGTCGCACCGTCGCCTGCACCGACGGCCGCGGAGTCTGGCAGCTCGAAGACGACCGCATCACCCGCCGCTGACGTGCAGATGCCGCGTCGTTGATGCCCCACCGGGCGCATGCTAGCGTGCGTCCGCTTCCTGGGGGATCGATGAAGAGCACCCGGCCGACATCACGCGACATCGCCCGCCTCGCGGAGGTTTCGCAGGCCACGGTGTCGCGCGCCTTGCGCAACAGCCCCCTCGTCCGTCCCGAGACCCGCGAGCGCATCGAATCGATTGCGCGCCAGCTCAGCTATCGCACGGATCGTCGTGCAGCTGGCCTGCGCACGCGCAGCTCGAGCACGCTGGCCTTGCTGCTGTTCGAGGAATCGTCTGAAGACGGCCAGATCAACCCTTTCTTCCTGTCGATGCTGGGCCACATCACGCGCGCGACGGCCCGGCGCGGCCTCGACCTGCTGGTCTCGTTCCAGCAGTTGAGCGACGACTGGCACACGGAATACCAGCTCAGCAATCGCGCCGACGGGCTGATCCTGCTCGGCTACGGCGACTACATCTCGTCGATGCCGCGGCTGCAGAAACTGGCCGACGCTGGCGCCAATTTCGTCATCTGGGGACCGGACGTGGACGGCACGCCGGGCCGCTACGTTCGCACCGACAACACCGTGGGCGGGTTGCAGGCAACGCGCCATCTGCTGCGCCTCGGGCGCAAGCGCATCGCCTACCTCGGCAGTTCCTCCGATCACTGGCCGGAATTCCAGGCGCGTTTCAGCGGCTACGCGCGGGCGCTGCGCGAGGCTGGCATCGAGCCCGATCCGCGCCTGTCGGTCGCGGCACAGTCGAGTGAACAGGCGGGCCACGAAGCGGCCACGGGCCTGCTCGACTCGGGCGTGCCGTTCGACGCGATCTTCGCGGCGAGCGACCTCATCGCGATGGGCGCGATCGGCGCATTGCGCGACCGTGGCCGGTCGGTGCCGGGCGACGTGGCGGTCGTTGGTTTCGACGATATCGCGGCGGCGGCACACTTCATTCCACCGCTGACGACTGTGCAGCAGGACACGCATCGCGCGGCCGACATGCTCGTCGACAACCTGCTGAAGATGACCGCGGGCGAGCCGGTCGATTCCGCGCTGATCGAGCCGAAGCTGGTAGTCCGCGGGTCCTGCGGCGGTTCAGCCAGCGCGTAGTTTCGGCGCGAGCTTCGCAGCCTCGCGCGCGATGGCTTCGAGAGCAACGAGGATGATTGACGATGGCGTATCACGCTTTCTCGAGCGGTGAGGCACTCGCGCGGGATCTCGCGAACGTCGTGACCGCAGCGCTCAAGCGCAGACTTGCTGCAGCAGGCGCAGCGGGCTTGGTCGTATCGGGCGGTCGCACGCCGGCGGCTTTCTTGCGCGAACTCGCGTCGCGTGAGCTCGACTGGGCGAATGTGTTCGTGACGCTCGCCGACGAGCGCTGCGTTCCGGTGGACGGTCCCGCCAGCAACCTGCGCCTCGTGCGCGAAGCCTTTGCGAACTCTCCGGCGTCACTCGCGATGCTCGCCGACATCGACGCGACCGCAACCAATGCCGCTGCGCGCTGGAGCGAGGCACTGGTGCGGATCCCGCGACCCTTCGCCGCGGTCATTCTCGGCATGGGTGACGATGGGCATTTCGCCTCGCTGTTCCCCGGGATGCCCGGGCTCGCCGCGGCCTTGAATCCGTCGCAAACAGCGACCGTAGTCGACGGCGTCGCTCCGGTCGAACCCAAGGCCCGGCTCAGCCTGACGTTGCCGGCCCTGCTCGACACGGACCTGCTGGTGCTGCACGTCACCGGATATTCCAAGCTCAAGACGTTGCAGCGCGCATCCTGCCCAGGTAGCGTCATTGAAATGCCGGTGCGCGCACTGCTGGAGCAGCGACAGGTTCCGCTGGAGATCTACCATGCTCCCTGAAAACGAAGTGCACAGCGCCACGGTGAATCGCGCCGAACCGCGGTGATGAGACGCGCGACGCCTGCCCTCCCTGCCGCCTTTCAGCCCCGGTCTTCGTGATCGTCCACGCGCAGGGTAGCCAGCCCTGCGAGCACCAGCAGCAACCCGCCGAGTGCCAGCGCGTTGATGCTGTGCCCGCCGAACAGCACGCGTACCAGGATGCCGAGCACGCTGGCCGCGAGAATCTGCGGGATCACGATGAAGAAATTGAAGATCCCCATGTAGATCCCCATCTTCTTCATCGGCACGGCCTGCGACAGCATCGCGTACGGCAGCGACAGGATGGAAGCCCAGGCAATGCCGACGCCGATCATCGACACAAGCAGCAACCGCGGGTCCTCGATGAAGCTGACCGAGACCAGGCCGAGCGCACCGAACCACAGGCAGACCAGGTGCGCCTTGCGCCGGCCGAGCATTTCGGCGAGCTGCGGGATGAACAGCGCGGCGAGTGCGGCAAAGCCGTTGTACGCAGCGAAGAGAATGCCGACCCAGTTCGCGCCCTCGTTGTATGCCGCCGAAGCCGCATCGGTCGTACCGTAATGGTGCTCGGTGACCGCTGCGGTCGTGTAGATCCACATTGCAAACAGCGCAAACCACGACAGGAACTGCACGACTGCCAGCTGCCGCATCACCTTCGGCATCAGGTACAGGTCGTTGATCACGTTGTGCAGCATCCCCTCGGTGGCACCGCGCTGCTGCCGTGACGCGACGATGATCTGCAGCAGGCCGAACGCGACGAGCCCGCAGCCGAGCACGTAGAGCTGCTTGTCCCACCCGAACAACGCAACGACTGCCGCGAACACGGTACCCACGACGATCCAGGCCGCGGCGGATCTTCGATACCACTCGGGCGTCCGCGCGTGCGGTTCGATGCCAGCCGCGTGGTCACTGACTCGCTCGTCGAATTCCGCGAGTTCCGCCGGTGAGTACTCGCGCGTGCTGAAGATCGTCCAGAGCACGGCGCCCAGGAACGCAACGGCACCGAGATAGAACGCGAGCTTCACGGACTGCGGCAACTGGCCCGGCTCGGCCACGTTGGTGACGTCGAAGAAGTTTGTCAGGATCCACGGCAGCGCAGACGCGACGACCGCGCCAACACCGATGAACCAGCTCTGCATCGAGTAACCGCGGCAACGCTGCCGGTCGGGCAGCATGTCGCCCACCAGCGCGCGGAACGGTTCCATCGACACGTTGATCGAGGCGTCGAGGATCCACAACATGCCTGCCGCGATCCACAGGTAGGGGCTGTTCGGCATGACCACGAGCGCCGCGGTGGCGAGCAACGCGCCGATCAGGAAATACGGGCGGCGGCGACCAAGACGGCCCCAGGTGCGGTCGCTCAGGTAGCCGATGATCGGCTGCACGACCAACCCGGTGACCGGTGCTGCAAGCCAGAGGATCGGCAGGTCGTCGATCGACGCGCCGAGGGACTGGAAGATGCGGCTCACGTTCGCGTTCTGCAACGCGAAGCCGAACTGGATTCCCAGGAATCCGAAACACATGTTCCAGATCTGCCAGAAACTCAGCGTCGGTTTTTGCCTGCGCACTATCTGCCCTTTCCAAGTCGAAGATCGAGCCACACGGCGAGCGCGAGCACGATGCCGCGCGCGATGTACTTGGCCTCCGGTGAGACCGCCATCAGGGTCATGCCGTTCAGCAGGCTCGCCATGATTAGCGCGCCGAACAGCACGCCGAGCACGGTGCCGCGCCCGCCCCGCAGGCTCGTGCCGCCGATCACGCAGGCCGCGACCGCATCAAGTTCCATCAGCGAGCCGACGGTCGACGTCGACGCGCCTGAGTACGCGGTCTGCATGAAGCCGGTCAGCGCCACGATGCCACCCATGAGGGCGTAGGCGCCGATGATGGTGTTGCGCACCGGCACGCCGGATACCGCCGCGGCTTCTTCGTTGCCGCCGATCGCGTAGAGGTAGCGGCCGAAGGGCGTATTCGTCACCAGCTGGTGCACCAGCACCGCGACGAGCCCGAGGATCACCAGCGCGATGGGTACGCCGCGGTAGCCGTTGGTGACGATGACGACCAGGAAGACGAACTGCGCCAGCACGAACAGCTTCAGGAACGTGAGTTCGCCGTCGTCGACCGGGAACCCGTAGGACTGCCGGCGCTTCCGCGCACCGAGTGCCGATGCGACGATCGCTGTCACCGCCAGCCCGGCAAGCACGTAGCCGGCGACGTCCGGCAAGTAGTACGTGGTGAGCAGCGAGTACACGTTCTGGCTGCCGCCCTCGACGACGGGCACGGTCTGGTTCTCGATCACGAGCCAGTGCAGGCCGCGAAACACCAACAGGCCACCCAGTGTCATGATGAAGGCCGGGATCCGCTCGATCGCGATCAGCGCACCCATCGCTGACCAGACCAGTACCGCGCCGAGCGTTGCGATCAACAGCGCGACGGGAGCCGGCACCTCGTGCCAGAACACGAGGACGGCAGCGACGGCACCGGCGAGTCCCACGCCGCTGCCCGCCGACAAGTCGATCTGCCCGGGCAACAGCACGACGAGCATGCCGAGGGCGAGCACTGCGGTGACGGCGAGTTCGACCGAAAGCAGTGACAGGTTGCGTGCAGAGAGGAACACCGGTTCCTGCCAAGCAAAGAACGCCCAGATCGCAACCAGCGCGACGAGCATCGACAGTTCGCGGGTCGCGAAGCGATTCATGCGGCATGCTCCAGGCGACCCATCGCGGCGGCCAGCAATCGTTCCTGGGTGGCTTCCGACCGCTCGAACGTGCCGCCCACCCGGCCTTCGCACAGCATCACGATGCGATCACTCATCCCCATCAGCTCGCCGAGCTCGCTCGAGACGAGCACGATCGCCTGCCCGGCCGCCGTCAGCCGGTTGATGAGTTCGTACACTTCGAGCTTGGCGCCGACGTCGATGCCGCGCGTCGGCTCGTCGAGCAGCAGCACCTTGGGTTGTGTCAGCAGCATTTTGCCGAGCACCACCTTCTGCTGGTTGCCGCCCGAAAGCGTGCCGACGGGCTGCTCCAGTGTCTGCGCCTTGATCCGCAGGTCGTCGGCGATCGTCCTGGTGCGAGCGACCTCGGCATCGCGATCGACGAAAGCACCACGACGCAGCCTCTTCAGCGACGACAGCGATACGTTGAACGTCACCCCTTGTGGCAGGACGAGTCCGTAGCGCTTGCGATCTTCCGTGACGATCGCGAGCCCATGCGCAAGGGCTACACGCGGATTGTCAGCGGTGAACGGCTGCCCGTCGAGTTCCACCGTCCCGGCGCGGCGGTTGCCCCAGAGTCCCATCAGGTGCATCAGCAGCTCGGTGCGTCCCGCGCCCATGAGCCCGCCGATTCCCAGCACCTCACCGGCCCGGGCTTCGAATTCGATGCCGCGCAATGCCAGCCCCCCCGCATTCGGTGGATCGACGTTCACGCCGTGCAGGGCCAGCAACGTTCGCCCGCACGTGGATTGACGGCGCGGGTAGTGGTCTTCGATGCGCCGCCCCACCATGCGCCGGATGATTTCGTCGGCGTCCGTGCCCGCGGTAGCGAGCGTGCCCTGGGCGGCACCATCGCGCAGGACGGTGATGCGATCGGCGATCGCGAATACTTCATCGAGCTTGTGCGAGATGAAGACACAGGCGACACCACGCTCCCGCAACTTGCGCAGCTGCGCCAGCAGGGTGTCGATCTCGTTGCGGGAGAGCGCCGCCGTGGGCTCGTCCAGCACCAGCACCTTCGGCTTGCGTGCGATGGCCCGTGCAATCTCGACGAGCTGCTGCTGACCGACTCCCAGATCGCCGACGCGCGTCGCCGGGTCGAGCTGGATGCCGCAGTCAGCAAGCGTCGCGGAGGACTGCGCATAGACGCGATCCCAGTCGATGCGTCCGAACCGGCGCGGAAACGCGCCCAGGAACAGGTTCTCGCCGACCGTCATTTCCGGGAACAGCGCGAGTTCCTGGTGAATGATCGCGATCCCCGCCCGCTCCGCGTCGCGAGTCGACCGGAATTCAACCGGGAGACCGTCGACGAAGATGTCGCCTTCGTAGCTGCCGTGAGGATGCACGCCTGACAGCAGCTTGATCAGCGTCGACTTGCCGGCGCCGTTTTCGCCGCAAAGCGCATGGATTTCGCCGGCCCGCAGCTCGAAGCTGACGCCGTCAAGGGCCGTCACCGCGCCGAAACGCTTGACGATCGAACGGGCTGCAAGGACCGCGCTATCGCTCATGGGCGCGGCGGGCGCTGGGCATCCGGGATGCCGCGGTACACATCGTCGTAGCTCGCCTGGCCGTCGCGCACCACGGTGTCCAGGATGTTGTCGCGCGTGACCGTGACCACGTCGAAGAGCACGGACGGCACCAGGCCATGGCCGTTGTCGATCGACTTGCCGGCAACGACCACCCGGCGTCCTGCCATCTGCACGGCGAGTTCTGCGGCGCCGCTCGCGAGGGTGCGCAGCGGTTTGTAAATGGTCATGGCCTGGGTGCCGACGGCGATACGCTGCAGCGCCACCGTTTCTGCGTCCTGGCCGGTGACCAGCACCTTGCCCGCGAGCCCCTCTTCGCTCAACGCCTGGATGGCGCCGCCGGCAGTGCCGTCGTTGCTCGCGAGTACCGCGTCGATCCGCGAGCCGTTGGCCGTGATCGCGGCATTCACGATGCGCTTGGCGTTCTCCGGTTTCCAGTCCTCGGCCCAGTCTTCGTGCAGCACCTGGATGTCGCCGCTCTTGATCAATGGCTCGAGGACTCGATCCTGACCGCGCTTGAACAGCGCGGCGTTGTTGTCCGTCTTGGCGCCGTAGATGCGCACGATGCGGCCCTTGCCCGGCGTCGGCAGGTGCTCGAGCAGGAACTTCGCCTGCAATTCGCCCACGTGCTCGTTGTCGAAGCTCACGTAGAGGTCGGGATCGCTGTCGCGGATCATGCGGTCGTAGGCGATCACCGGGATACCGGCTTCGTGAGCCATCTTCACGCCCTTGGCCATTGCCGTGCCGTCGTGGGGTACGATCACCAGCACGTCGACCTTGTTCGTGATCAGCTTTTCGACGTCGCTGATCTGCACCGTGTCGTCGCTGTTGGCCGCGAGCACGCGCACCCTGGCACCGAGCTCGCCCGCGCGCTTCACGAACATCTCGCGGTCAGCCTGCCAGCGGGCTTCCTTGAGCGTATCGAGCGATAGTCCAATGACGATCCAGTCGTCCTGCCCCGCGCCAGTTGTTTTCCCTCCGCGCGAGGCAAGCGCGAGTCCGATCAGCACGCTGGCCACCAGCGACACGATCACCAGCAGGATGCGGATCTTCAAGGCTTCACTCCTGTTTGAATCGAACGGCTGCCCCGCCGCTGCTCGCCAGCGCGAGGTCGAGCGTGTCCGCCGCGGTCACGTTGCGCTTCTCGATCACCAGATCGTAAGGACGCGTTTTCCAGTCGGCCTGCGGGCCATCGCGATAAATCTCCGCCACGTAACGGGCCTTCGGATCGAGGAAACTGAGCTGCAATGATAGCTGCCGCGGATTCTCGTCGGTGAGCGCGCCAAGGAACCAGTCGGGCTTGCCGCGCTGCTTGCGCGCCACGGCCACGAAATCACCGACCTCACCGGCGAGGCCCACGCTTTCGTCCCAATCGGTCGGCACGTCCTTGATGAACTGGAACGCATCCGGGTGCTTCGCGTAGTTCTCGGGCAGGTCGGCTGCCATCTGCACGGGGCTGTAAAGCACGACGTACAGCGACAGCTCCTTGGCGAGTGTGTGCTGCACCCGGTGTTTCGGATCGTAACCGTCGAGGTCGACGATCCCGGGTGTGTAATCCATCGGGCCGGCCAGCATGCGCGTGAACGGCAGGATCGCCACGTGCTCGGGCGGATTCACGGGATCGCCCCAGGCGTTGTATTCCTGGCCGCGGGCGCCCTC
>JAPLSF010000238.1 GCA_026398785.1 Pseudomonadota bacterium
CGACTTCGCCGCGACCGACGATGATCAGTCGCAGGTCGGGCGTGGACGCGAGGACATCGAGTGCCGCGGGAACGGCGACTTCGGCGCCGTGGTCTCCGCTCATCGCGTCCACGGCTACGGTCAGGCCGGCGGTCATGCGCGAGCCCGTCGGAACAGGATTACTCCTGGCCTGCGTCGGCCGCTGGCTTCTCGATCACCTTCTTGCCGCGGTAGAAACCGTCAGCGGTGATGCGGTGACGCAGGTGCGTTTCGCCGCTCGTGCGGTCAACCGACAGCGCGGGGCCGCTCAGGTGATCGTGCGAACGATGCATGCCGCGCTTGGACGGGGTCTTGCGGCTCTTCTGGACTGCCATGGTCTACTCTCCTGAAGCGGGTCCGCGCTCGTTGTTCTTTTCGAGCAGCTCCCGCAAATTCGCAAAGGGCGTCTGTTTCTTTTCCACCGCTGCTTCTGCCGCAGCGGGCTCGACCGCGGAAGCCGGCGCCAACGCCGCCACATCCGCCTCGGACCACAGGCACTCCGGGCTGCCTGCTTCGTGCACGGGCACGAGCGGCAGCGCGAGCAGCACCTGCTCTTCGATCAGCGCCGAGAGCGACACGCTCTCCGGCTCTCCCACGAACGGCTCATAGCCGCCCAGCACGTCGTCGGTCTCCGCGCGGACGATGACGACCAGCGCCGATTCGTCCACCAAGACCTCGCAAGGCTGCAGGCACCGCTGGCATTCCAGCACTGCCGTACCCTCGACGCGAACATCGACCGTCGTCCGGCCTTCGCAGGCGCCGAACTGCAATCGCGCATCGATGCGAGTGCCGGGAAGGCCGCCCGCCTGCACGACGCGTTCGAGCTGTGGCAGATCGAGATGCCGTTCGATGACGGCGGCTCGTGCCGACAGTTCTTTAGCGTTGACCTGATCGGCAGGGCCGGACGACATGGGGCGCGTATAATAGTGACGCGCCCCCGCCCTGTCAAAGAAAAAACGAGCCTAAATCTTTGTTTTCCAAGGGCCTGATTCTCGCCTCGACGTCCCGCTACCGGCGCGCCCTGCTGCAGCGGCTCGGGCTGCCATTCGAGTGCGTCGCCCCCGCTACCGACGAAGTCCGCCTGCCCGGCGAACCGGCCGCCGCGATGGCCGCGCGACTTGCCCGGATCAAGGCCGAGGCAGTCGCCGCCAGGCACCCCGAAGCGATCGTAATCGGCTCGGACCAGGTGGCCCTGCGCGGCACGGACGTACTCGGCAAACCCGGTACCGTCGAGCGCTGCCGCGAGCAGCTGCGGGCGTCGTCAGGCCAGGAAGTCGTCTTCCTCACCGCGGTCCACGTCATCGATGGCGTCGCCGGCCGCAGCGAATCGCACGTCGACCGCACGGTAGTGCAGTTCCGGGAGCTGTCGGACGCCGAAATCAACCGTTACATCGAGCGCGACCAGCCGCTCGACTGCGCCGGCGGCTTCAAAGCCGAATCCTTAGGCATCGCCCTCTTCGACCGGATCGAATCGCTCGACCCGACGGGCCTTACCGGCCTCCCGTTGTCCTGGCTTTGCGGCGCCCTTCGCCGCGCACGGGTCCAGATCCCTTAGCCGGGTCCCGCTTGTCATTCCGGGGCTTGCCCATCCTCGGCTTGCCCGTCTGCGCCACCGGTGCCGGCCGCTGCACCCGCGGCGCCACGATCGGACCACGCGCACCTTCCGGCTTCAAAGTCTTGCCACGTTCGTCCTGCGGCGCGCGCGCCTTGCCACGTGTGAGCGTGTCCAGCACCGCACTGAGCTCAGGCGGCAACGGCGCGCTCGCCAGCATGGGCTCGCGCGTGCCGGGCCGTGTGAAGCCGAGCGACGACGAATGCAGGAACATCCGCTTCAGGCCGTAGTCCTTGAAGATGTCGTTGAAGATCCGGTTGCCGTACTTGTCGTCACCGGCGACGGGATGACCGGCGTGCGCGGCGTGAACACGGATCTGGTGCGTCTTGCCGGTGTCGATCTCGACCTCCATCAGCGTCGCGAGGTTGCCGAAGAACTGCACGGGTTTGAACGTGCTGACGGATTTCTTGCCGTGCGGGCGCACTGCCACATGCCGCTCGCCGCTGCGGCGCTCGTCGGTGTCGAGCGCCAGCTCGATGCGCTTGGTCCCCAGGTTCCACTTGCCGCAAACCAGTGCCAGATAATGCTTTTCGGTCTGGCCTTCGCGCAATTGCAGGTGCAGGTCGCGCAGCGCCGCGCGCCGTTTCGCCACCAGCAGGCAGCCGCTGGTGTCACGGTCGAGCCGGTGCACGAGTTCGAGGTCAGGCTGCCCGGGGCGGGCGCCGCGGAGCGCTTCGATCAGGCCGAAGTCGGTCGCACTGCCACCGTGCACCGCAAGGCCCGGCGGCTTGTTGAAGACAATGAGGTCGCTGTCCTCATAGGTGATCGAGTCGAGCACCAGTTGCTGCAGCGACTCGCTGGCGGTCCGGGGCGTGGCCCGGGGCGGCACATCCTCGGCCTTGCGCACCGGCGGAATGCGGACGATGTCGCCCAGCGCTACCCGCTGATCGGGCTTGGCGCGCTTCTTGTTGACGCGCACCTCCCCCTTGCGCAGCAGGCGGAACACGTGCGTGCGTGGTACATCCTTCAGTTGGCGGACGAGAAAGTTGTCGAGCCGGGTGCCGGCGTCATCTTCGGTCACTTCGACGTGGGTGACGCCGCGTCCGGGCTCCGGCACGGCGGTGTTCTCGTCAGTTGCCGGATCTATTTCGTAAGCCATTGATTTTCAGGCCTTCGCTTGCTACATTCCGGCGCTAGGCAATGCGCTGGTGCGTCCAAGCAACATCAGGCAGCGCCGAATGAGCGACGCGCGGTTGCACGCCCTACGGGTTGTGCGGGGCGCCCGCAATCTTAGTTGGTTCTGAAGTTTCAGACCATCGATCTGCCGCGGACACGCGCAGGTGCCACAGCCCCGGCGGGCAGCGGGCCAGCAGCGACCTCGGCGGGTACGATGCCCGACAGCACCAGGATTCGGTCACGCATCGTGCGCTCTGCGCCGGTGCAGAAGCACAGCAAATGAGCGCTCGCGCAGTCGCTGCCAGACCTTTTTCCCACGCCACGGCACCATTACCCGTCCGAACCGTACGCGGCCCCAACCTCCAATAACGAGAGGGCCGATGAAAAGAATGCTCGTCAACGCAACTCAGGACGAAGAGTTGCGCGTAGCGCTGGTGGACGGCCAGCGGATCTACGACCTCGACATCGAAATCCCGTCACGCGAAACCAAGAAAGCCAACGTCTACAAGGGTCGCATCACCCGCGTCGAACCGAGCCTCGAGGCCGCGTTCATCGACTACGGCGCCGAGCGCCACGGCTTCCTTCCGCTGAAGGAAGTCTCCAAGGCGTTCTTCAAGGACAAGCAACCCGGCCAGGAAGGCGGCAGCCGCGGTATCCGCGACCTGATCGAGGAAGGCCAGGAAATCATCGTCCAGGTCGAGAAGGAAGAACGCGGCAACAAAGGCGCCGCACTCACCACTTTCGTCAGCCTGGCGGGCCGGTTCCTGGTCCTGATGCCGAACAACCCCCGCGCCGGCGGCGTATCGCGCCGCGTCGAAGGTGACGACCGCGACGCCCTGCGCGAAGCCATGGACTCGCTGCAGATCCCCGACGGCATGGGCGCCATCGTGCGCACCGCCGGCGTGGGCCGCAGCCCGGAAGAGCTGCAGTGGGACCTCAACAACCTCGTCGACATCTGGAACGC
>JAPLSF010000258.1 GCA_026398785.1 Pseudomonadota bacterium
TGCCCCTGGCATTACTGGAAGTTCCACTGCCGCACCGGTGCAGGCGAGCCAGGCTACGAAGAAGACCGCGTGCCGGCGCACGACGTCCGTGTCGAGGGCGGGCGGGTGCTGGTCAACCCGGAGGCGCGTTCAAAGCGAGGCCGCAAGCCTCACTCGCCCCATCCCCTGGCGAGGACGCCGCAGCGCGAGCCGGGCCCGATCCGCGTGCTGGGGCTTTCGACCACGGCCATGACCGCGGCGCATCCGCGCTACAGCACGTCCGAGGACCTGCTGTCGCATGCGTTGCAACGCGCGGTCGACAACCAAGGGTGCGAGAAGCAGCTGCTGCGTATTCGCGACCTCAACTTCCGCGAGTGCGAAGGGTTCTATTCGAAGTCTTCGCGCGCGTGCACGTGGCCGTGCTCGATCACGCAGATGGATTCCAGCGACCAGATGGAGCGCGTTTACGAAGGCGTCGTGCACTGGGCCGACGTGATCCTGGTCGCGACGCCGATCCGCTGGGGTGGGGCGAGCAGCCTGTACTACAAGATGGTCGAGCGGATGAACTGCATCCAGAACCAGGAAACCATTGCCGGCAAGCACCTGCTGCGCAACAAGGTCGCCGGCTTCATCATCACAGGCGGGCAGGACAACGTGCAGGCCGTAGCCGGCCAGTTGCTCGGATTCTTCGCTGAGGTCGGCTGCCAGTTCCCGCAGTTTCCTTACGTCGCGCACAGCCGTGGCTGGAGCGCGGAGGACATGGAGAACAACGAGAGGTTCGTGCAGAACTCCGCGTCACTGAACGACGGCGCCGCCGCGCTGGCGCGCCGGTGCGTCGAGATGGCGCAGGTCATGATCACGGGCACGCTCGGCGAGGGTGCGCTGACCCGCGGTGGACGCAAGGGTCAGCAGCTGGAGTCCCCGGTACAGCAGGTCACGGACGCGAGTTAACTGCCGACGGCCGCTGCCAACCGCAGCTTCAGCCAGCGAGCCACCTCGGCGATCTCCTCCATGCTCACCGCGTGCTGCATCGGGTAGTCGTGCCACTCCGGGGTAAAGCCCTGGGCCTTCAGTTCCTCGCGTGCTTCGAGTCCCATGCCGATCGGCACGACCGGATCGTTGCGGCCATGGCACAGGAGGATCGGCACGCCCGCGTTCGCAGCGGACTTCTCCGCGGCGAGAGTCTCCGGAAAGGGCAAGTAGCACGACATCGCCAGTATCCCGGCCAGCCGTTCCGGATAGCGCAGTCCCGTGTACAACGCGACGGCGCCCCCTTGCGAGAAGCCGGCCAGCACCACGCGCGCGGTGGCTACGCCACGCCGCTTTTCACGGTCGATATAATCCGCGACCTGGTGCGATGACTCAACGATACCGGCCCTGTCGGCACGTCCCTCGGGGGTGAACTCGGTAATGTCGTACCAGGCACGCATGACGACCCCGTTGTTGACCGTAACCGGCCGCAGCGGCGCGTGCGGAAATACGAAGCGCACCGGCAGCGAGTCGGGCAGGCCGAGCTCGCCCACGATCGGCACGAAGTCGTGGCCGTCGGCGCCGAGTCCGTGCAGCAGGATCACCGAGGCGACGGCCGGCGCCTGCGGCGACAACGTGACCTCGGCGTCAGACTCGTCCTGCGTGTATCTCATCCTCGCTACGATACACTGCGCTGCCGGCGGCGACGCGCAAGAACGCCCACTTCGTCGCGCCGCGGGACGACGATAACATCGGCAATCCCCATTGCGCGCTATGAACCATTCCGACGACCCGTTCGATCTCGATCGCTTCGTGCGGGCGCAGGACGGCACGTTCGCGACGGCGTTGGTCGAGATTCGCGGCGGCCGCAAGCGCTCGCACTGGATGTGGTTCGTGTTGCCGCAGATTGCGGGGCTCGGGTTCAGCGCGATGTCACAACGCTATGCAATCCAGGGTGTGGCAGAGGCGCAGGCGTATCTCGAACATCGGGTGCTCGGGCCGCGTCTGCTTGAATGCGTCGAGGCCTTGCTCACGGTCGCGAGGCGGTCGGCTCACGAGATTTTCGGCTCGCCGGACGACCTGAAGCTGCAGTCGTGCGCGACGCTGTTTGTGCAGGTGACGCCCCCGGGTTCGGTGTTCGAACGGCTGCTCGAGAAATACTTCGCCGGGGAGCGCGACCCGCGGACGCTGGAGCTGCTGCAGGCGACGTAACCGGGCGCTCCATAACGGACGGCGCGGCATAGGTATTGAGCGCTGTTGAAGTCGAAGCAGACCTGAGTGACCCTAGGCATGGGGCTGTCGCATTGCAGTAGCCACGCACGGTGTGTGAGGTGAATCCCGATGCTTCGCATGGATCCGGCTGCGTTGCGGAAATCGCTCGAGCAGCTCGAGCAGGCTGCGGACGACCATGCCCACTGGCACGATAACCTCATCCGCTCCATCGTCTGCCGACTGCCGTGCGATCCGCACGACCTCGAGCAGAATGCCCATCGTAATTGTCGCTTCGGCCAATGGTATTACGAGCAGGCGCCGTTCGAACTCTGGGAGCAGCCGGCGTTTGCGGCGATCGAAGCGGAACACAAACGGTTGCACCAGATCGCAGCACAAATGCTGCGAGAGGCGACCACCGGCGTGCCGGTCGCTCGTGCAGACTACGACGACCTCGTCACCGGCGGCGAGCGCCTGCACCTGGAACTGGATTCGTTGCGGAACTCGATCGCGGGATCGCTGCGGGACCGTGATGCCCTGACCGGAGCCCACGGTCGCCTCGAGATGCTGCCCACGTTGCGCGAGTGGCGCGAGCTGGCCCGGCGCAACGTGCAGCAATGCTGCATCGTTTTCATGGACCTGGACCATCTCAAGGAGATCAACGACACGCATGGTCATGCCGTGGGCGACCAGGTGCTGGCCGGAGTGGTGCGACAGGTCACGGAACACCTGCGACCGTACGACAAGGTGTTTCGCTACGGTGGCGATGAGTTCCTGATCTCGCTGCCCGGGGCGGACCTGCAAGTCGGGCTGAAAGTGATCAGTCACATACGCGAGCAGATCGCCGAGGCGACGATCGTCGCGAGTCCCGGCGGACCTCCAATTGCCACGACCGCGTCGTTCGGGCTCGCATTGCTGGAACCCGACATCAGCGCGGAGGAGTCCGTCGACCGGGCGGACAAGGCCTTGCTGGTGGCCAAGGCCGCCGGACGCAACCGCGTGTGCGTCTGGGATCCTGCGGTCACGACCAGCACGCTGCTGCGGCGAATGATGCAGGACGATGCGACGGGGTGAGTGGATGCAGTCGCCGGCCGTTATCCGATGGCTGGCGTGTCAGGCCTGCGGGTAGCCGACGGTTTGCGACAGCAGCACGTGCTGGTCGTGGGTGAGGCCGAGCGCGTCCGCGATGGCGGAGCGGTCGATCCAGGCGCGGATCACCGTGGCGAGACCGCTGCTGGCGGCGTACAGGTACACGTTCTGTGCAATCGCACCCGCGGCCGCGGACGCGTAGCTCTCGCGGCTGGCCACCGGGATCATTTTCATGCGCGAGTGATCCACGACGTAGACGAGGTCGAGCGGGGCGTCGTCGACGAAATCCTGGTAACCGGTGACGCGCCGCAGATCGCTGCCTGCGACGAGCCGCAACGCATGCTTGCGGGCATCGTAGAGATAGGCGCCGTCCGGCAGCGCCACGTAGACGTCGATCTCCTGCGCATTGATGGCCGAGGGGGCCGTCCGTCCACCGGCGCGGCGGTTCACGCCGAAGGCGGCCCACAG
Organism: Pseudomonadota bacterium; assembly: GCA_026398785.1. Classification (GTDB taxonomy): domain Bacteria; phylum Pseudomonadota; class Gammaproteobacteria; order Steroidobacterales; family Steroidobacteraceae; genus RPQJ01. The sequence continues at coordinate 3,715 of JAPLSF010000258.1, forward strand.
CAGGTTCGAAAGCACCGGCAATGGCAGCGGCTTGCGGGCGAACTCGCGGGATGAACGACGTTTCGCCAGTGCCTGCATGAGCGGCAGGCCGCCGCGCCTGTCGGGTGCGGGCAACTTGATGACCGGACGGGCATCGCCTTTCGTAGGGCGCGGTCGCAGCTGTCCCATCACGCCGAGTGCAAGCTTGGTCAGGGTGCTCATTTATTTCACACAGTTGCCGATGCGGCGTGCGCGCAGCACCTCGTGCGTCTGCACGCCGTCCTCGGTCGAATCGACTGTGATGGTGTAGGCCTCGGCGCTGTCGACGCTCAGGACGGAATCCGACTTGATCGTCATGCCGCCCATCTTGCAGGTCGCCGAGTAGCGGTAGGTCTTGCCGCTCTGCACGAGCGGCGTGAACTGGCAGCCGGCCTTGGCGAGCATCGCCCGTTGCGCCTTCTGGTCGGCGGTCGGATCGGTGCACTCGGTGCGTGAAATTTTCTCGGGCGTGGAACTCGTCGGTGTCAGGGTGCGGTCGAACGTCCAGTTGCCCGGCTTGAAGGTGGGCCAGTCGGCGGCCAATGCGACCGAGGCCAGGAGAGTCAGCAATGCGGTGAGCGAGAACAGGCGGATCGCTGTGCGGATCGATGGGCGGGTCGGTGTCGCGGTCATGCGGTTGGTCTCCGGTACGGGCCATGCCTGGCGTCGCCTGCAGAACTTCCGGCGGTCTGCAGTGATCGCCGCAGCTGCATACGCCTTGCATTATCGCAAGCACGGTTCCGGGGCCCGCTACGTAGTTTCGGAAGCTGAGCAGTGCCTTCGTCCCCGGGGCCGAACAGGGCCGGGGGGGGAGCCGGTGAACCTGTCCGACCCGGAGACGTCGGTGTCCAGTGGATAACCTGAGATTCCTGCGCCGACGGGCCGTCGGACGCACGAACGCGGAATTCAGTCGCGAAGCCCAGCGTGAAGAGCGGAGTCCTGGAGCGGCTGCGTCGTCGGACCACTCAATGAGGCTTGGGAGGGCTGGGCGGCAAATTGGGGGGACTGCCTGATACGCGTCAGCCAGACGTCGTGCGGGTTCCAGCTCCAGGGCGCGTCGGCGACGATCCGGCTGGCCGTTGCAGTGCGGTCGGCTTGGGCGGCGAGTGCGGCCGCTTTCACGGTGTCATTCCAGCTCATCGGCCAACGCATCGGTGTTCCTCGCGTTCTTCCTGTGCCACGGGACGGCATCGCCTGCAGTCCGCATCGAGGTGAAGAGTATCCGCCAGACGCGCAGTCCTACCAGTGACCAGAGTGTTTCCGTTTGGCGACAGCGCGACGCAGGTGCGGGGCGCACGGGCGTATGATTATCGGATCGAGGTGCGGGCTGGCGGCTCGTGCCTTGCCACCAGAAGGAGAGCGGACATGGCCAAGAAAGCAAAGAAGTCAGACAGCGGCGTTTACCGCGTCACGGAGATCATCGGCACCAGCACCGTGTCCTGGGAGGACGCCGCGAGCAGCGCCATCGAGGCGGCAGCCAAGTCGCTGCGTGACCTGCGCGTCGCCGAGGTCAGCAAGCTCGACATGAAAGTCGAGGACGGGAAAGTCGTCGCGTATCGGGCCCGGGTGTCGTTGTCGTTCAAGTACGAAGCCTGACGTTCTGACGGTTGCCTTGCTCACTGCGCTCCCGCCCAGGAGGTGCGGCAGCGTCCGGCTGCGCGACCATTCGACATGACGGGCGAATCGATATGACGGGCGAAGCCGCGCGTCGATTGATGGCGGTGAGGCTGCTGCACACGGCAGCGTGGGCGGTGTTCGCCGGCTGCATCGTGGCGATACCGTGGCTGACGTGGCAGGGCCGGTTCGGCGCTGCCGCCGTGATGGCGGCGATCGTGCTGGGCGAGGTCGTGGTGCTGTGGTTGTACCGCTGGAGTTGCCCGCTCACGGCGGTCGCGGCGCGTTACACGCAAGACCGGCGAGCGAACTTCGACATCTTCCTGCCCGAGTGGCTGGCCCGCTACAACAAGCAGATCTTCGGGCCGCTGTATGCGGTTGGGGTCGTGTACCTCGTGATGAGGTACCTCGGTGCGGGGTAGCCGGCTGTCGAACCGCTACTGTCACGACCGAGTTGAGTTTGCTGCACCAGCAGAGACTGCAGGTGATCGGCGCCCGGTCCGGGCGCCCGGGGACGACATCGCTCCGGGCGGCCCTGCACAGGCTCGGCTGCGATCCCTGCTATCACATGCAGAGCGCGATGACGCACACCTGGTGTTCAACGTGCACGAGGGCTGGGCACCCTTGTGCGCAACGTGGCTGGTGCCGGCGCTGGTCGTGGCCGGACTGGCGTGGATCGGCGTGGTGATCTTGTGACAGGGTGTTGAAACGCGGCTTGCAACACCCTGCGTCCGCGCCCTGCACGGCACGGCCCGCAACGCTTGGCAGGCATCGATCGTGGTGATAGCATTGATATCATACGGCAACTGCGGAGAAGGTCATGGCCCAGCTCATCGTGCGCAAGCTTCCGGACGAGCTCGTCGAGGCGCTGAAACGGCAGGCGGCCAGGCGCAACCGCAGCGCCGAGCAGGAACACCGGGAGATCCTCAGAGCCGCCTTGCGCGGGCCGCGCAGACGGCGTCTCGCCGAGGTGCTCGCGGCCATTCCTGACGTCGGCGAGGATAACGACTTCCGCCGCGAGCAGCAGGACCGCCGAGGCTGAGGTGTATCTGCTCGATACGGATGTCGTCAGCGAAATTCGCAAGGCTGGGAACGCCAACCCCGGCGTGCGCGCGTTTTTCGCGAATGCGAGCCGCGAAACTTTCGAACTCTACCTTTCGGTCATCACGATCGGCGAACTTCGCCAAGGCGTGGAACGCATCCGGCATCGAGGGGAGACCGCGCAAGCCAAGCGCCTCGAACGCTGGCTTGCGCAGGTCACCACGACTTACGCTGACGCGATCCTGCCTTTCGACGAAGAATGCGCCCAGGTCTGGGGGCGCCTGCGCGTGCCGAACCCGGAGAACCCGCTCGACAAGCAGATTGCCGCCACGGCCCTCATTCATGACCTTGCCGTCGTCACGCGAAACACGGCCCACTACGCGCCGACGGGTGTCCGGCTTCTCAATCCATTCGTGTGATCTCGAATCGCGAGGCTGCAGCGCGGTGTCAACGGGGTGTTGAAAAGTGTGGTCCCTGCATTTCTCAACCGCTGAGAAAGGCGCGACTTTCGCTGCGTTCGCACGGCAGGACCATGGCCGTGCGTGGCGCGGGATCAGGCTATTGAAATACGGTGTTTCGACAGCCTGCCAGTGCAGCGCCATCAGCACCGCAGCCACATAGGCATCGTGGACGGCGTGCGGTGGCAGTCAAGGTCATCGAGATGCAGCAGCCACCCAGCTCCTCGCCGGCGCGGCTTCGCGCCCTCGAAGCCGTAGCTCACGTCGAACGCACCGTGCGCGCGGCTTGCTGGTGAGGCCCAGGCTGGTTTGGGGAAGGCCGGGATTCCGGGAAATTCCGGATGCCGCGATCCGGGACTGCGGGTAACGTGGTCGTAGCTCCCAGCGATGGGAGTGCGCCGGGGATGCCAGTGGCGTGTGTTGGATCAAGACCCGGCGACGGACAGGGGTAGTCATGGCAGCCAAAAAGAGGGGACGACGCCGCCCGGCGTCGCTGGAACGCAAGTACGAAGTGAAGGCCGAGATCGAGAATTTCTCGCTGGTGAAGGCGAAGTCGGCGCTCAAGCTCGAGATCTATTGCCGCGAGGAGAAACTCGGTGAATTGCAGGTCGGGCGAGGTTCGCTTTACTGGTGGGGTGCGCACCGCCAGAAGGAAAAGCGCGTCAGCTGGGGGCGCTTCGCGCAGATGATGGACGAGCTGGCGTATGGAAAAAAATAGCGGCGGGCGAGCAATGACCACACCTGACGGGCAGCTGCTGCAGGCAGCCATGGCCGCAGTGCGAGACTGCGCGGACACGATGGAGACCCAGGCGGCGAGCCTGCTGCAGGCGCTCTTGAAGCTGCCGATGGATGAGGGATTGCGGGCGAACGCACGCGAACAGAGCGAAGGGCTCAAGGACGCATCCAGTCGTGTGACTTTCGAGTTGGCGTTGCTGCAAACGGAGCTCGTCGAAGGCAAGACGGATACCGCGACGGTGGTCCAGCGCCTGTCCAGCATGGACGCATTGATGATGGGCGCACTGGCGGCCATGCCTGACGTCGTGGACGAGTTGGAGAAAGCCGCGGAGCGCGACGAGGCCAACGAGCGCGCGTTCGTGCTGGTGATCGAGGCGACGGGGGTCCTGTTGCAGGGTCTCGAGAATGCGAAAGCCGCCACACAGGTGCTCCGCACTGCGACGTCAAACGCGTTCCGGACGTGATGGAATTCGATCGGCTCAAGACGCGGCATCGGGCCGAGCGTGCCCACGATCGCGACGGCGAGCCATCTCACGACGCGGTCAAGGGCCAACGTGTTGGCGACACACGCGGCGCTGCGTGTTCCATGGGGCGCGATGCCCGAGTCGTCAGTAGTCGCAGGTGAGTATGTCCGTGGCACGACGGCAGATCTCGCGACCGTAGTCTGTCCACTGGCCCTGGCCCCAGTAACGATAGCAGCTCGTCTGGGACGCCAGCAGGTGCAGCAGGGCGTTGCGATAGCGGTGCTCGCCGGTTGGGAGTTGCCGGCGGGTGACCGTGTCGTGGAAGAGGGCGCTCGCTTCCTCCATCGGTCCCAGCACGTTCTCATAGCCTCGCACCCAGGTCAGGTTGTTCGTCCAGCTGCCGCCTTCCATGTGGAATCGACCGTCGTCGCGCCGCAGTTCGTCAATGACGTGCGCGAGCCGCTCGGCGCCGTCGCCCGGCTGCATGCGCGCCCAGATGCGACTGTGAAACAAGGGCTGGATCTCCGGCAGCTCGGACTCGCGCAGGCCCCGCGCGAACAGATGTTCGAGGTACTCGGTCACGTTCATGAGCGGAACGTCGCTGCCCGAGGCCGCGCGCACCACCTCGAAGTACTTCGAGGGGAATTCATTCATCATCACGCCGCCGTTCTCGCCGTCGGCGATCTGCGTGACGAGCGGCGGCAGCGAGTGCCCGGCGAGCTCGCTGCGCGTCAGGCCCTGCGCCTCGTACCACGGCTGCATCTGGGCGACGAGCTTGCTGTCGGAGCCCTGCGTCTTCACGATCGCGACGATGCTGGCGGTCTGGCCCGCGGCATTGCGGCAGACGAGCCGATGCGGCAGGTGCGCGCGACGGGGCGTGGTAGCCGTGGCCGCCTCCTCGACCGTGTGCTCCTGCACCAGCACCCAGCGGTAGCCGCAGTCGAGCAGTGTGCGCACGAACTCGTAGGCCACTTCCGGATGGTTCGGCAATGCCATCTCCGACGGCGAGAAGCCGCGCACGCGCGCCAGCGCGTCGAGGCCGAAGATCGCGGCGAAGTGATGCTGCCAGGCACGTACGTGCAGGCGGAAGTCCTGCACCGGAGTCGACGGTGCGACCGCGTGCCCCCAGGGTGCGCCGAGCCACTCGACGGCGCGGCGGTAATCCGGTGAGCAGGTTATCCGCTGCAGGCTGTCGATCACCTCATGAGCGCCCATGGTGCGCAGGCCGTGCAGCAGGGTGCCCGAGTATTCGAGCATGACCCGCGGCTCGCGGCCTTCGGCCAGCAGCGCTGGAATGAATTCGCCCATGCGTGCGTAGCAGTGCCGGAACACGGGCGCGTTGTGGTTGTCGCCGACGCCGGGGTGCTCGAGCATGGACTGGAGGTTGCCGATCAGCGCCGCGGTGCGCAGGTCGTCGCCACCGGTCGGGGTGAGCGGCTGGTGCATGTGCAGCGCGACAGCGCAGGCGCTGCGGATCCGGTCGAAGGCGATGCGGCTGTCGTCCAGGAACACCGGCCGGTCACGCGCTGCGGCGATGGCGCGCTCGATCAGGGGCTCCGAGCCGCTCAGGTTCGGCAGGCCGTCCACGTACTCGGGGAGCGAGGACATCGAGCGGCCTACTTGTGGCGGATGAATTCGTAGAGGTCGAGGTAGCGCTGGCCCGGGTGGTTCCAGGAGTAGTCACAGGCCATCCCCTGCAGAATGAGTTCGTGGAAGAGTGCGGGTTCGTTGCGCCACAGGCCGAGCGCACGGTCGAGGGCGGACTCGAGCCCCTGGTGGTCGGCGTGCTCGAAGACGAAGCCATTGCGCTGCTGTGGCGGCAGCGCGGAGTAGTCCCAGTCGAACACGGTGTCCTTGAGGCCGCCGACGGCCCGCACCACCGGCACCGTGCCATAGCGCAGCGCGATCATCTGCGTCAGTCCGCAAGGCTCGTACAGGCTCGGCATCACCAGCAGGTCAGCGCCGGCGTAGATCAAGTGCGCGAGGTCCTCGTCGTAACCGATCTCGAGATGGCAATCGGGGTTGTCGTTCAGCCGGCGCTTCAGGTGCCAGAAGTCCTCGTTGATGCCGTGCTCGGAGCCCGAGCCGAGCAGGACGAACTGCGCGTCCTGCTCGAGCGCGTAGAACATGGCATGGCGGATGAGGTGCAGGCCCTTCTGGGTATCGAGGCGGCCGACGTAGGCGAGGATCGGTCGTCGACCGTTGCGCAGCAGCATGCGCTCGCGCAGGGCGGCCGTGTTGGCGGCCTTCCTGTCCAGGCTCGTCGCGCCGTAATGCTGCGGGATGTGGGGATCGGTCTGCGGATTCCACATCTCGTAGTCCAGGCCGTTCAGGATGCCGACGAACTTGTCCTGGTGCAGGTGCAGTGCGTGGCCGAGTCCGAAGCCGAGGTCGGTGTGGCGTGCCTCCCAGGCGTGGTGCGGCGATACCGTGGTCACGGCGTTCGCATACAGGATCGCGCCGCGCATGAGGTTGATCGAGTGCCGGTCGAACGCATCTCCCATCCGGTCGGGTGCGCCGAAGTACTCGGGTCGATCGAGGCCCGTGGCGCGGAGGATCCCGGGGCCCGTCACACCCTGGTGACGGAAGTTGTGGATGGTGTGGCACACGCGCTGGTCGGCAAGTCCCGCGCGGGCGTGCAACTCGTACAGCAGGACCGGCACCAGCGCGGTCTGCCAGTCGTGCGTGTGAATCACGTCGGGGCGCTTGTTGCTCTTCGACAGGAATTCGAGCGCGGCCTTGCTGAAGAACGCGAAGCGTTCGGGATCGTCCCAGAAGCCGTAGTAGGTGCCGCGGTCGAAGAACGCCTGCGCGCAGTGCGGCTCGATGAAGAAGCACTTGCGCCCGTGCACGAAACCAAACCAGACGGTACAGCGGATCGCGCCGCCGTCCCAGGGCACCCAGAGTTCATGGTCGGAGACGTGCAGGCCCCAGACCTGGTCCTGACGCATGCAGTCGTATTTCGGCAGGATGATCTCGACCGCGTGACCGCGCAGCTCGAGTTCGCGGCTCAGCCCGAAAACCACGTCCGCCAGACCGCCCACCTTGGCGGCCGGCGCACACTCGGACGCGATCATGACGATGTACATCGGCGGCGTGCTCCCTGCAGCAGGGGTGATCGCAGAATCATCGACGCTAGCAGATAAGCGGCGAGTGAACTATCCGCGCATTGCCACAGGCACGGATGCGGGGGGGCGGCGCGCCCGATTGCAGGGCGTCGGTGCTCGGTGCCGGTCGGCCTGGCCGGGATTTACCGTTAATAAGTTGTGCTTTGATCGCGCGGCGGGTATTTTTCCCTGCCACAAATTTGAGCCATCCCAAACTGGACCGAGTGCATAGCCATGACGATTCACTTGTATTTCTCGCTGCTTCCCGAGGCATTGATAGCCTCCATGCTGCCGCCGGAGCAGTTCGGCCAGTACTACGCGACAGGCCATCGCTACAAGTCCAAGGGGCAGGCGATCTTCTTCGAGGTCGATCCCGCGTTTCGCCACCCGACTTTCAACATCGACGAGGCGCTCAAGCGCTGCGTGCCGCATCCGGACGGCAGCCCGAAGAACTCGGTCTACGTCTCGATGTACCGGGTGCTCGAGCAAATTCCCGTGAGCGCATTGCGCAAGCTGTACGTGAGCACGGCTTACGGACACACCCTGGGCTTGAGCCGGGCTGGCTCGCTGCCGGCGGAAGAGCGGGGCCTGCACCTGTATCACGACCTTGCACCGATCAACAGCCTGGTCGTCAGCATGCAGGGCCCGCAGGCGTACTACTCCGGTATCACCAGCCAGCCGGCCAAGTTCATCCGTTTCCCCGGCCTGTGTTTCGTTGAGCTCGCGCTCGGCGCGCTCGCAACGGATCCACTCAATGGGCCCGTGGGCGACCTGCCCTACTCGTACATCCATCACCTGCGCGAGGCGCTGCTGCAGATCAGCCCGGACGGCAAGCAGAACAAACTCGTCCACCGCGTCCATTCGCCCGAGTTCCCCTATCGCACGGTCAAGGGCGGCTTCTACGTGGGCAACGGGCCGGAGCTGGCGTATTACCCGATGCCATCGCACGAGGTCCTGCGCGGGGACCACAGCGCGTGGTGGCGCTCGGCTAACCTGTAAGCCGGCGCGTGTTGACCTGCGGCCTCAAGCGGCTTGCACTTGAGGCGCAGGAGACGGTGGGTCGTCGCGATCCTTCGCGTACCGCGGGATCAAATGGCTGTGCAAGTGCGGCTCCAGGGCGGCTTGACCGACGTCTTGCCATTGGGCGATGGAAACCACCAAGCTGTCGTCGAAAGGCCAGGTCGTGAGGCCGAAGTCCGTGCGGGAACAGCACGGCTGGGGACCCGGCACCGAGTTCGAGGTCGAGACGACTTCCGATGGCGTGCGACTGCGCGCGAAGGCGCCGTTCCCGAAGACAGAATTCGCCCAGGTGTTCGGTTCGGTGCGCCATGCAGGCCCGGCGCAGACTCTTGCGGACAGGGACGCGGGAATTCGAGCCGCGGTCACGCGGCGATAACGGCGCGCGGTCAAGAAGGTCAGGCCGGTGCGGCTGGTCCAGTCGCTGCGCACCGACGAGCAGCCGGCGTCGCCGAGAGGCGACGCTTACCCCGCCAGCGCCGGATAGTCGCTGTAGCCTTCCGCGTCCGCCGTGTAGAACAACTCCGCGCGCGGAGCCGCGACCGGCGCGCCCGCCTTCAGTCGTTCGACCAGGTCCGGGTTGGCGATGAACGGCCGGCCGAACACGGCCAGCTGCAGCAGGCCAGAATCCAGGTGGGCCTGTGCGCTCTCGGCCGTCAGGTTGCCGGCCGCGATCAGCGCACCCTTGATGTGCGCACGCAGCGTGCGCAGCAGCACCTGCGGATCGCCGGCATTGTTCAGCTGCGGGCTGAAGGCGTCCGCCAGCATGACGTGCACGTAGGCCATGTCCGCGGTCGGCAGCGCGTCGAGCAGCGCGACGTGGGTCTCGAGCGGATTGGCGTCGACGATGTCGTTGAACATGTGGCCGGGAGACACCCGGATCGCAGTGCGTGCCGCACCAATGGCGCCGGCGACTGCCTTGACGACTTCGACCACGAACCGGATGCGCCCCTGCAGTGAGGTGCCATAGCCGTCGGTGCGCAGGTTGGTGTTCGAGGCCAGGAACTGGTTGAGCAGGTAGCCGTTGGCTGAGTGCAGCTCGACGCCGTCGAAGCCGGCCGCGATCGCGTTGCGCGCCGCGGTGACGAATTCTTCGATCAGCGCGGGCAGTTCGGCGGTTTCGAACGCGCGCGGAGTGGGGTAGTCCTGCAGTTGCTGCTGGTCGGTCCACATCTGGCCGGCCGGCTTCACCGCAGAAGGCGCCACCGGTGCATCGGCGATCTGCCGGTTGAGCGGGTGGGCGATGCGGCCGCAGTGCATGAACTGCATGAACATCTTCGCGCCGCGCGCGTGGACCGCGTCCGTCACGTGCTTCCAGGCCGCGATCTGTTCCGGGGTGTGCATCCCCGGGGTCCGGCAGTAACCCTGGCCGGCGAAGCTCGTCTGGGTGCCCTCCGAGATGATGAGACCAGCGCTCGCGCGCTGGGCGTAGTAATCGCGCACGAAGGGCTTCGGCACGCCCATCGCGTCGGCCCGGTTGCGCGTGAGCGGCGCCATGACGATGTGGTTCTGCAGCGGGAGGCCGGCGAGCGTGGTCGGTTCAAAAAGGCTGTTCATCGGAAATAGTCTCCAACTGCAATAGAACGGCGAAAGCACGCGATAGAGCCCGGCCGATGCGCCGGGCGGTGCGGGCGAGTCGACGCAGGGCCAGGGGGTCGAGCAGTCTATTCGATTGAGACGCCGGCTGGATTCAATTGCCGCAGGTCCCGACTGCGGAGACCGATCCGTCGGACTGATTTCCAGTCGTTCGGGGCGGATATCCAACTGTTCACGACGTGATCCGCCTCGCATAGATGGGTCATTGCAGGAAGGTGTCACTTGACAACTCACGCTCGCGGCACTAGCTTGAACAGGACGTCTCGCGTGGGGAATGATCTTCTGTCCCTACGACGATGGTGATTGTCGGTGCGGCGAGTTCTGCATCACGAGCATCTGGACCACGCCGAAGAACCCCGGCAACTTTGCGCGAAAGATCAAGCGTGTGGTCGACAAATGCACGACACGCAGAATGCGAACTGCGCACGACGAATCGAAGTCAGAGTGACCGATGGAATACGAGTTCACATTGAAATACCGGCTCGCGGCTGCTGACAGTGATGACGACGACCTCGTGGAACGGCTCGGTGCCGCGGGCTGCGACGACGCACTGCCTGGCATCGGCCAGCCAGGGCGGATTGCGCTGGAGTTTTCCAGGGAAGCCCGCTCGGCGCAGGCCGCCATCGTCAGTGCCCTGATGGCCGTCAAGAAAGCCATTCCGACCGCGAGGCTCGTCGAAGTCAGTCCCGACTCCGTTGGCCTGACCGACATCGCTGAGCTGGTCGGGGTGAGCCGGCAAAACATGCGGCAGCTATCTCTCGCACACGCTAAGACTTTTCCGACGCCGTTTCACTCGGGCAATGTCGAGTTGTGGCACCTGGCGCACGTGTTGGAATGGCTCGGAGAGCGGGGCGCTTACCGTATCGAGCAGTCTTTGCTCGACGTCGCGCTGGTGGCCATGCAGATCAATCTGGTCAAGGAATCCACCTTGATCCAGGGCGTGGTTCGGCGCGAGGTGCGTAA